>CAYNIH010000037.1:0-15136 GCA_964397115.1 uncultured Roseivirgaceae bacterium
CAGCTAAAAGGTATAGGCCCCGTACTGGCCAGAAGAATTGTAAAGTACCGGGAGGCACTGGGCGGATTTGTTTCCAAGGATCAGCTGAATGAAGTGTATGGCCTTGATTCATCAGTGGTGCATCATGTGATTGACCGTTGCTTTGTTGACATGGGTTTTATCCCGCGTCAGATCAACATCAATGAGGCAAGTGAGGTGCAGTTTGCTGCTCATCCGTATATTTCAAAGGCGGTGGCACGCGCTATTGTAACCTATCGGTTTCAGCATGGCCGTTTTGCTAGGGTTGATGACCTTGGCGCTGTCAGGCTGATTACTGATGAAACATTCCTAAAGATTAAACCCTACCTCACGGTTGACTAACCGGACTGACCATATTTTTAAAAATTACCTTCGCAGGCTCACCCGCCTTGCCGGTAACAACCGATCGCTTTTGTTACTGCGTGAAGTTGGCCACCAGGTTATGGATTTGACTCATTTTAATTTTCTGGCGACTCAAAATGCCTTTGCAGTAGTTGAAGCCCTGATTGCCGGAAAATCAGCGGCAGTGTGCCCCGTACTTGACAGCCGCATGGAGGCTGCCAATGTGGTAAGTGCCCGCCTGAAGCGGTTGCAACGGTTGGACAAGTTGCTGTATGACGAAAAAGGAACGTATGATTTGCACCTGGGCTGGCCGCTGGTGCGCGGAAAATTTATTGACGGTACACCGGTACGGGCACCCTTGCTCTTTTTTCCTGTTGAGTTGGTTGATGAAAAGGGCGCGTGGATAATCCAACCCCGGAAGGATTCGGAATTAACCTTCAACAAGTCGTTTCTCCTGGCATACTTTCATTTCAATCGTGTAGCAGTAAACGATTCGTTGCTGGAAACTTCGTTTGAAGCATTTGATTCAGACAGCACGGTTTTCCGCACCCAGTTGTACCAGCTTCTAAAGGATAAAATTGAAATTAATTTTAACCCCGATACGTTTTCCGGAAAGATTGATAAGCTGGAGGAGTTTACCCGCCAGCAGTTTGAAAAGGTTCACCGCACCGGTGAGTTGAAATTGTTTCCGGAAGCGGTGCTCGGCATATTTCCTCAGGCCGATTCGCAGTTGGTACCGGATTATCTTTCCTTACTTGAACAAAGCAAAGTTGAGACACTCGAGGATTTTTTTGGTTCCAAGTTCCTCACCGGGCACTATCCCGGGGTGAATGATGCCGTAGCCGTTAACCTTGCTGTAAAAGAGGAGCGCGTAGTTGTCTCTTTTAAAACCGATGCCTGGCAGGAACACGCCCTGAAATGCGTTAAGTTGGGCAACTCCCTGGTTGTGCAAGGTCCTCCGGGAACCGGCAAGTCGCAACTTATTGCCAACCTGATAGCCGACAGCGTGGCCACGGGCAAGCGCGTACTGCTGGTTTGCCAAAAACGCGTAGCCCTTGATGTTGTATTTGAGCGGTTAAGCCTGGCGGGTCTTTCGGCATTTGCGGGCCTGGTGCACGATTTCCGCCAGGACAGGAAGTTCATCTTTCAGAAAATTGCCCACCAGATTGAACGCGTTGGTGATTATCAGGCGCATAACCGATCGCTGGATGTTATTCAGACCGAACGCAGGTTTATACAGCTTTCCCGTGCGATTGATCAGCTTACCGAAGAATTAGAGGAGTTCAGAAAGGCCCTGTTCACCGACAAAGAATGCGGACTTTCGGTAAAGGAACTTTACCTGACTTCCGATCCAAACGCACCACGCATTAACCTGAGGCAGGAATATCAGTTGTTCGATTTTCAAAAACTTCCTGATTTTATCCGCAGGCTCAAGGCCTTTGCAGGCTATGCAAAAAATACCGAGGCAGACGATTACCCTTGGAAGAACCGGAAATCATTTGCTCACTTCCGCATTTCGGACAGGGAAGCCATCGAACGAACAATAAAAGAGGTGAAGGAATTTCAGGAGGGCCTTACCCAGCGACTCCAGGTGCTGCTTACTTTGCCCGTATCATTTGATGATGCCGAAAAGATCCTAAGTCAAAAACCGGTTGCCGATGAATTAATAGCCCTGCTTTCGGACGAAACGGTTTTCAGGTTTTTCAAGGCTATGGTTGAAGAGAAGGATGAAACCACCAACTTATTATGGCTGCAAAACATGGAACGGGTGTGCATGAACTGCTTTGACGGTGCCGGTGTGGAAGCCACCCTTGCAGAAGACCAGATAGGAAAATGCCAGGTGGCCTTACAACAGCGACTTACTGCGCAAAGAAATATCGTACGCCTCATCCGCTGGGAATTGTTTTCGGAGCATAAATTTTTTCTGAAGCGCATCCTTATCGGCAACGGGCTTCCTTACAGCAAAATGGGGTTGCGCACCCTGGAGGAACGGCTCGACAACCGCCTTAACCTGGAACATCTCCTCACTACAATAAAGGAAAATAAGTGGTTGGTGGATTTACCGGCACAATACGACAACCGCCTGTTTAAGAAATGGTTCGAAAAGCAATTGCTTGCCGTTAAAGCCAAACTTTTGTTTAGCTCCCTGCGAGTTATAAACAAAGGAATAGCGGTTCAACAGCTTACCCGGGAACAATTTTTAAGACGGCTGTGGGATCTATATGACGTGTTAAAGGAAATTCCTGAACGGAAATCGGCCTGGTTGGAATACCTTACCCCACACCAGGTTAATTCCCTTGTGCAGCACCCCGGCTTGTGGTTTAACCTCGTTCAGCAATTAAGGGCTGATTTCGACAATTTGTGTGAAGCCGACTCGCTGAAAGAAAAATTTTCAACCCACGAACTGGAAATTGTTTACCGGCTTTTCGAAGAGGTGAAAGAATGGGACGGGCCAACCATGGAAACCGCTTTTCAAAACAGCCTGCGCCTTGCCTGGATAGACCACCTGGAAGCAAAATATCCGGTATTGAGAGCCGTTTCTACAAAAAAAATCGAACTGCTCAATCAGGAACTTACCCAGGCAATAAATGAAAAACAGAAACTAAGTGCGGAAATCGTATTGATGCGCGCGCGCGAACAGGTGTACAGCCAGGTGGAATATAACCGGTTAAATAACCGGGTAACCTATCGTGATTTATTCCACCAGGTAACCAAAAAGAAAAAATTGTGGCCGTTGCGCAAATTGATCAGCGAGTTCTATCATGAGATCTTCAACCTTATGCCGTGCTGGATGGCCTCACCCGAAGCGGTATCGGCCCTGTTTCCGTTAAAAGAAATTTTTGACCTCGTTATTTTTGATGAGGCAAGCCAGTGCTTTGCCGAACGGGGCCTGCCGGCCATATACCGCGCACATCAGGTTGTGGTGGCAGGCGACAGCCAACAGCTGCAACCCTTTGATCTTTACCAGGTGCGGGTGCAGCAGGAGGAAGACCATGTCGATTTGGAAGTGGATTCACTACTCGATCTGGCCAGCCGGTATTTACCAACGGTATCGCTGCAAAACCATTACCGAAGCCAATCTACCGCGCTCATTGAGTTTTCCAACAGGCATTTTTATAGAGGTAAACTCCGCAACCTTCCTGATAAGCAAAGCGCCAGGCAAAATCATTCCCCTATTCAATACATTAACGTGGGGGGCACATGGAAAGATCAAACCAATACGGAAGAGGCAGATGCTGTAGTTCAAAAGGTTGACGAGCTAATCCGTACCTGCCCTCACTTAACCCTGGGCATTGTAACTTTCAACGCACCTCAGCAGGAGCTTATTCAGGATCGCCTGGACGCAGCGCGGGCGGAGGGGCTGGTGGTTCCTCAATCGCTGTTTGTTAAGAATATTGAAAATGTGCAGGGCGATGAGCGCGACATCATCATCTTTTCAACAGCCTATGCGCCTGATCAATCCGGTAAACTGAACCTGCACTTTGGCAGCCTCAATGTTGCCGGTGGAGAAAACCGGCTTAATGTCGCCATAACCCGGGCACGGCAGCAGGTTATTATTATAACCAGCATCTGGCCGGAAGAACTTAATGTAAAAGGTGTAAAAAATGAGGGGCCTAAATTACTGCGTGCTTACCTTGATTACGCGCGGCAGGTGGCTGAGTACCGCTTCGTACCTGCAGTTGTCCCGCAGAAGCATCCGGCCGGATGGTACCTTGCAAGTGCGCTGTTACAGTGGTCGGCTTCTGCCTCATTACCGTTAAGCCTGAAGGCGTGTACCTGGCCGGTAGCCGATTTGGTAGTTCAACAATTTGCCTCAACTGTGGGCTTACTGGTATGCGATGACGATGCCTATGAACAAATGGTGACAGTTAAAGATGGTCATGTTTATACCCCGATGCTGATGGAGCAGAAGTCGTGGCCATGGCTGCGAGTATATAGTCGCAATTGGTGGAATAACCGGGAGCAGGTACAATACGAAATCAGCAGGTTTATGCATCAGTTAAACCCATTTACCGAATGATAGTCGCTCATTTAACCAGACTAATCCAGCTAATTAATCCGTAGGCGTTCAACGGCTCCCCTCACAAATAAGCAACTACCTGAAAAAGTTTCTTATGATTAATTTTTGAGCTGGCTCCTGGTAAAAATTGCTTTCTCCAGGCCAATGGCAGCTTTACCGGTTACCTGCATCAGTAGTTGTATATCCTTTTTAGTAACGAGCATGGCCTGCGGCCTGACATGGAATTGATCAATAGAAAGTTTTATTTTTTCTCCAAGTTTTCCTTTCTCCAAACCTTGTTCAATAAGCGAGGGCAACAGGTTAACGTGGTCATCATACTGCCATTGTAGCCGCGAAGCAATCCAATTGGTAAAGTGGGAATCAAGTAACCAACCGGCCGAACGAGCCAGGGCATTTTCTGAATTGATATCAAAAGCAAAATTTTTAACCCTGAGCACGCTGGAATCGGCAGACAAGTAGGGATCGCCATGAAAAAACACATCGCCATCAACATCGCCCCCTAATTTTACCTGAACGGCAAGGCCGGTGTTGCTGCCATATACCTTTATGGATTTAATGGTTGCAGCAAATCCTGATGCTTCAATTTTTTTATTCCCGATTTCATCCTGCAGTATTTGGTTCAGTTTGTTAAAAGGTAGTTGCATCAGCACAAAAGCGTTGATACTATCGTTTTCATCTTCTTTAGGTTTAAAAGGCGGAAGTATTTTGTTGGAGGGAGGTATGGAATCATCTTCAAGGATAGTATGTATATAGGTTAATAGTTTTGCCTCAAGCGAAATGAAATCCGGACCAGTATCCATCAAGCGGGCCGTTATATTTTCTCCATAACCTTTTAACCAAACTTGTGATTTTTTTTTATTAACCCGAATAGGCTTCTGGAGGTCCATCCAAAGTTTCTCAACCAGGGCACGCGTATTTATTCCTTCCCGTATGCCACTGTCGAGTTTATGCGTGAGACGGGCTTGATTTTCACCCAAAAACTTTTCGATTGGCTTACGCAGATTAAGTTGAACAAAAGCGACATTTAAGGTAGGCTCTTCGAGCCACTCAATATGATCTATAGTGCTTGTGGCATTAAGTTGCCAGTTCTGATTCAGATGAATTTCAGAAGCCAATCGCATAATTACCTGTGCACGGATAGGCTGGCTGTTCCGCACCTGTACACCGGCAACTTTAACACTGAATTTTCCGGAAATATCCACGGGCAATTCTATTTTTAATACCGGTGTTCTCCACTGCAGCGATATGGGCTTTATCCGGGATACTTCCAGGTATAAGCTATCCCCTTTTTCATTAAGCTTAATTCCCCGGTTTATGAATCTCCCTTTAATTTTTGAGTTAATCAGGTTTTCAAGTTCTTTTACTTCATACCGAATGGGGATGACCAGGGTGGAAACCGGAGTGAACAGCACACTATCCAGCGATGTTTCCCTTATCGGTTCTGGTTTTAACTTGGAGCAGGCTGTGAACAGACTAATTCCCGGAAAAATTAGACCGATCATCAACATCCTGATTTTATTTTCCATGTAAGTTGGGTAGCTTATGACCAATTAAAGATAGTAAATGAGTAAACTAGTATACCTCGCGGGCTTAGTGGCAACGTTATCGTTTGCTCAGGGCCAGGTTGCCAAATCGCCTGAAGTAAAAGAAGGCGAAGGCCCATTTGTCCAATTGATTATTCGTGGGGTAACCCTCATTGATGGCACCGGTGCTCCGCCCATCGGCCCGGTTGATATTGTGGTTCGACAAAATCGCATTGAGCGGATTGTGAATGTCGGCTATCCCGGTGTTCCCATCAATCAGGACCGAAGACCTAAACTCGAAGCCGGTGGCAAGGAATTAAGTGTTGAGGGCATGTATGTGATGCCTGGCTTTGTGGATATGCACGGCCACATTGGCGGAGGACAGGCTCCCAATGCCGAGTATGTTTTTAAATTGTGGATGGGTCACGGCATTACCACGGTGCGTGATCCGTCAGCCGGAAATGGTTTGGATTGGGTGCTCGATCAGAAACAAAAGAGTGCAAAAAATAGCATTACCGCTCCCCGGATTTATGCCTACACCTCGTTTGGTCAGGGCAGCGATAAGCCCATTAGTACACCCGAAATGGCACGTGAATGGGTGCGTAACAACAAAGCCAGGGGTGCAGACGGAATAAAATTTTTCGGGGCCGCTCCCGAAATTATGCAAGCGGCCATTGAAGAGAACAAAAAATTGGGATTACGGTCATGCTGTCATCATGCTCAAATGGATGTGGCCCGTTGGAACGTACTGAAATCGGCTCGCGCAGGATTAACCAGCATGGAACATTGGTATGGCTTGCCCGAAGCGCTGTTTACCGACCGCACCATCCAGGATTATCCCCTGGATTACAATTACCAGAATGAACAAGACCGGTTTGAAAATGCAGGCAAACTGTGGAAACAGGCTGCCCCTCCATTTTCAGATCATTGGAATAACGTGATGAACGAATTGTTGAAACTTGACTTCACCCTTGATCCTACCTTTAACATCTACGAAGCCAGCCGCGACCTGCACCGGGCGCGTAGGGCCGAGTGGCACGAAGAATACACCTTGCCGCAACTTTGGGCTTTCTATCAGCCAAACCGCAGGGCGCACGGGTCGTACTGGTTTGCGTGGGGTACGGAGCAGGAGGTGGCTTGGCGCGAAAATTACCGCCTGTGGATGACCTTTGTTAACGAATACAAAAACCGCGGGGGCCGGGTAACTACCGGCTCCGATTCAGGGTTTATTTTTCAACTCTATGGCTTTGCTTACATCCGCGAACTGGAGTTACTCCGCGAAGCGGGATTCCACCCGCTGGAAGTAATCCGCTCCGCTACTTTGTACGGAGCACAGGCCTTGGGTATTGAAAAAGATCTCGGCTCCGTTGAAGTGGGTAAGCTGGCCGACTTTGTGATCGTTGATCAAAATCCGCTCGAAAATTTGCAGGTACTCTATGGCACCGGGGCCATCAAACTTTCTGATGATAACAAGCCGATTCGAGTAGGCGGGGTGAAGTACACCATAAAAGACGGCATTGTTTACGATGCCAAAAAACTGCTGGCCGATGTGCGCAAAATCGTTGCCGATGAAAAAGCAAAAACCGGATTTGTGCTGAAACAACCGGGTATTGATTAGAAGCCACCTCAACATCACCACGTCTGTTATTTCGGGGGAGGCACGACTGAGAAATCTTTGCGTTTCAGCCTGTCCGCAAGGAGGTCTCTATCGTTGGTCATAACGGAGATATTTTGAGATGGGTTCTGGAAACAGTATCACCACTTGCCGTTCCTTCGGCAGTGTATGAGTCATCCCCTCAAGGTAGTGCTTAATCTCCCTGGCGGAACAGTTCTCCAGGGTAGCCCGGAAGGGTTATCCGCTTAAACTGTATAAACACATCGTTCGGTAAGGGTATCCGGCCGGTTATTCGCCCAATAATTTCTACTTTTGCACTTCTGATTTTTTTGACGAACAGACGGGCATGGAAAACATCCGCAATTTTTGCATCATCGCGCACATCGACCACGGCAAAAGCACCCTGGCCGACAGGCTGTTAGAGGCTACGGGAACGTTAACGTAACGCCAAATGCAGGACCAGGTATTGGATAACATGGACCTGGAGCGCGAAAAGGGCATTACCATTAAAGCACATGCCATCCAGATGAATTATAAAATGGATGGCAAAGACTACATATTAAACCTCATTGATACACCCGGACACGTTGACTTCTCCTATGAGGTTTCACGTTCCATTGCCGCCTGCGAAGGGGCCCTGCTCATAGTAGATGCCAGCCAGGGCATAGAAGCACAAACCATTTCCAACCTTTATTTGGCGCTGGAACACGACCTTGAGATAATACCCGTACTGAACAAAATAGATCTACCCCATGCCATGCCCGATGAGGTAACCGATGAAATTGTTGACCTGATAGGCTGCAAACCCGAGGAAGTGATTCGCGCCAGCGCCAAAGAAGGTATTGGTATTGATGCTATTCTTCGCGCAGTTGTTGAACGGATAAAGCCTCCCAAAGGCGATGCGAATGCTCCGCTTCAGGCCATGATTTTTGATTCGGTATTTAACTCCTTTCGCGGCATCGAGGTATATTTCCGGGTGTTTAACGGCTCTATCCGCAAAGGTGACCGGGTGAAATTTGTGAGCACCGGTAAAGAATACACAGCCGATGAAATCGGTGTGCTGAAATTAGAGAAGCACCCGCTCCACCACATTAATGCCGGAAACGTGGGCTACCTGATCTCTGGGATTAAAGTTGCCAGCGAAGTGCATGTGGGCGATACGATTACCCATGCCGACCGGCCGGGCGAAGCGGTAAAAGGGTTTGAAAATGTCAAACCCATGGTGTTTGCCGGAATTTATCCGGTGGACACCACCGAGTTTGAAGAGCTGCGTGCTTCCATGGAAAAACTTCAGCTCAACGATGCCTCACTGGTGTGGGAACCCGAGACTTCGGCTGCCCTCGGCTTTGGGTTTCGCTGCGGTTTCCTCGGCATGTTGCACATGGAAATTATCCAGGAACGGCTGGAACGCGAATTCGGCATGACGGTGATCACCACCGTACCCTCCGTGCAATTCCGCGCCATCAAAACCGATGGCTCCATGTACGAAATCAACGCCCCGTCCGAAATGCCTGAGCCCAACACGGTTGACCACATTGAAGAACCCTACATCAAAGCCCAGATAATCACCAAAGCCGAGTTCATCGGACCGATCATCAAATTGTGTATAGACAAACGCGGGGTAATTAAAAACCAGTCGTACTTAACCACCGATCGGGTGGAGATGACCTTTGAAATGCCGCTTGCTGAAATTGTGTTCGATTTCTTCGATAAACTGAAAACGATTTCCCGCGGCTATGCTTCGTTGGATTATCACCTGATTGGTTTCCGCGAGTCGGACATGGTGAAACTTGACATCCAGTTAAATGGTGAAAAGGTAGATGCGCTATCGGCCATCGTGCACCGCAGTAAAGCCTATGAATGGGGTAAAAAACTTTGCGAAAAACTGCGCGAACTGCTGCCCCGCCAGATGTTTGAAATTGCCATACAGGCCGCCATCGGCCAGAAAATTGTTGCCCGCGAAACCGTAAAGGCGCTCCGTAAAAACGTACTGGCAAAATGTTATGGTGGCGACATTACGCGGAAACGCAAGTTGCTGGAAAAACAAAAGAAAGGCAAGAAGCGCATGCGTCAGGTAGGGAATGTGGAAATTCCTCAGGAGGCCTTTATGGCTGTACTTAAGATTGACAAACTTAACAACTTAAATTGTTATGGAGCGAAATTATGACGAAGTGATTTCTGACATGCTGATCCAATTGACTAATATTGAGATAGCCTTTGAAAAGCAAAATGACCGCATGGAGTTGTTTGATAAACGGATGGAACTTACCATTCGTAGGATGGTGAAGGTCGAATCAAGGTTAGAACAACATGAAAAGAGTATGGAAGCCATGAACAAGAGAATGTAATTGTTGGATAAGAAACTAGAACAATCCATCAAAGACCAGCGTGAGTTTAGCAAGATGCAATCCCAAATTAATCGTTATTTTCTCAATCAAATAAAGAATGATAAAAAGGTAAAACCAATACGCAAAGGGGTACCAACCAAAGCGGGGCAAGCAGGGCCAGGCTAAAACGAGTAGAGGCAAAGTTGAACAAGAAGAAAGATGAACTACTTGCAGTGAAAGCCCTTCACCGGAAAATAGCCGGTGAATTTATCGACCGGTGGATGGAGACAAGAAGGTTAAAACGAAAAGGGTAAAATGACGGATACATCAACATATGTACTGATTGACGGCCGGAAGATCGCTTCAGAAATAAAGGAAGAGATCATCCAACGGGTTAACGAATTAAAACGGGAAGGAAAAAAAGTTCCTCACCTGGCCATCATTCTCGTGGGCGATGACGGGGCCAGTCAAACGTATGTTGATCACAAAGTGAAAGCTTGTAAAGAAGTAGGGTTTCACTACACCATGATGCGCTTTGCCGACACCATCAGTGAAGATAAACTACTCAAACACATCGACCAGGTAAATAAAGATCCCGATGTTGACGGGTTTATTGTGCAATTGCCGTTGCCCCCGCACATCTCGGTTGAAAAGATAACCGAGCACATTAAGCCGGATAAGGATGTTGACGGATTTACCAACCGCAATTTCGGAAGCATCGTATCGAAAAATCCATTGCTGTTACCGGCAACTCCGTATGGCGTAATGGAATTGCTAAAACGCTACAAGGTTGAAACGGAAGGCAAAAACTGTGTGGTGGTGGGGGCCAGCCGGCTGGTGGGTGCCCCGCTCAGCATGATGCTGGTAGAGCATGGCCGGGCCACGGTTACCGTTTGCCATAAGTACACGGTCGAACTTGAAAAGTTTACCCGCCAGGCGGATATTCTTATTGTGGCGGTGGGTAAACCAGGGTTAATAACAGCCGATATGGTTAAAGAGGGTGCCATAGTAATTGATGTGGGCACGACCCGTGTGGAAGGACCCCAGTATAAAAACGGATATGCTATTAAAGGCGATGTGGATTTTAAAAACGTGGCGCCCAAATGCTCTATGATTACCCCTGTGCCGGGAGGGGTTGGCCCGATGACAATAGCTTCTTTGTTACTCAATACGCTGCGGGCTACGGAATTACGCAATACGTAAACATGGTCAGCAGTGCTACAACCGAAAAAAAGAGCATCGGCTCATTAAACAAAATGGTTGCGCTTCCGCTGATGGAAGATTTTTATACTATCCAGGGTGAAGGATTTTACCAGGGGAGCCCGGCTTACTTTATCCGGCTGGGAGGCTGTGATGTGGGTTGTGTATGGTGCGATATAAAAGAGTCATGGGATGCTGCGGTCCATCCTTTAGTTGAATTGGAAACCATAGTAGCGCGTGCAAAATCCACACCTGCCGGCATTGCGGTGGTTACCGGTGGTGAGCCGGCAACTTACAACTTAACTGCCCTTACCGAAGGGCTGAAACAAGCTGGCTTGCGTACGCACATTGAAACCTCGGGGGTGTACCCGCTTACCGGCACGTGGGATTGGGTATGCTTTTCGCCAAAAAAATTCAGGCAGCCCGATGATACCATCTACCCGATTGCCAATGAACTCAAGGTAATCATTTATAACCAAAGTGATTTTGCCTTTGCTGAAGCACATGCCAGCAAAATGAGCGTATCGTGTAAACTGTTCCTTCAGCCCGAGTGGTCGCGCGAAAAAGAAATGCTGCCGCTGATTATTGACTATTGTAAAGCCAACCCGCAATGGCGCATTTCGCTGCAGGTGCATAAGTACATGAATATCCCCTGAACTCCTTACCCGGTGAACCTGAATGAGTTTATTTCTACCCTTAATGCCTGGGGGGCAGGGCGTACGCCTTTTCTTTTTTTAATTGATTTTGAACTGAAACGGCCACTGGCTTTCCGGCTTAACGAGATCAGTCCAAACCAACTGCGGTATTATATAAATGGAGTTTCGAATTGTCCGGCATGCCCAGACCACCGTGAAATCGTTTTGCAAAAACTTCCGGTTCAATTTGAAGAGTATAAAAAACGGTTCGACAGCGTTATGTATCACCTCGGCTATGGAAATTCATTTTTGGTTAACCTCACGGTAAAAACGCCTGTCGGGTTCAGTGGATCGTTACAAGAGGTATTTACTCAGGCGAAGGCGCGCTATAAATGCTGGTATAACGAAGAGTTTGTGGTTTTTTCGCCCGAAACGTTCGTGCAGATATGCGGAAACAGAATTTTTTCCTATCCTATGAAGGGAACCATTAATGCCGCTATTCCCGATGCAGCCGGGCAAATCCTTAACAATGAGAAAGAAAAAGCCGAGCATGTTACCATTGTTGACTTAATCCGGAATGATTTAAGCCAGGTTGCCTCATCGGTTGAAGTGACCCGCTTTCGGTATATTGAGGAAATCCGATCCAGTCACTCCCGCCTGTTGCAGGTTAGCTCACAGGTAACCGGTTTACTTCCTCAGGGCTATCACAACCGGTTAGGCGAGGTATTGGTAAAACTGCTGCCGGCCGGTTCGGTAAGCGGGGCACCAAAGCAAAAAACCTGTGCAATTATCCGGCAGGCCGAAGGAGAAGACCGCGGATACTATACCGGGGTAATGGGTATTTTTGACGGAGAAAAGCTGGACAGCGGAGTGATGATACGATACATTGAGAGGCAGGGCAACAAGTTTTACTACCGCAGCGGTGGAGGGATTACCACGCAAAGTGATGTGGAAAAAGAGTACCTGGAAGTGATCGACAAAATTTATGTACCGGTTGGTTGAGTCTATCAGGCTGCAGGATGGCACCTTCCACAACCTGCCTTACCATCAGCAGCGGATGGATGAGTCGGTGTGCAGGCTAACCGGTTCACCCAATTGCATCCGCCTTGCCAATATGCTTACCCCAATTCAGGAAAAAGGCCTTTACAAATTCCGATTGGTGTACACAACCGGTGGAGACTGGCAACATACCATTACCGCTTACCAACCGGTTCGGGTAACTTCGCTGCAAGTGGTTTATGATGATGAAATAAACTATCCCTTCAAATTTGAAGACCGGAGCAACCTGCAAAAGCTATTTGCCAGACGGGGCCATGCCGATGATGTGCTGATTGTCAAGAACGGATTGGTAACCGATGCATCCTACAGTAATGTGGTATTCTTTGATGGTCAGCATTGGATAACCCCCTCAACACCCCTGTTGCCCGGTGTTATGAGGACAATGTTGCTGGATGCTGGCGAAATCCGGGCCGATGAAATACCATTCCGTACCATCACCACGTTTCAAAAGGTAAAGCTGATTAACGCCTTGCTCGGTTTTCAAGGCCCTGAATTTCCGGTATCGCACATCCTTTTTTAGATTTCGTCATGATTCGATGGGTTGCTTTGTTTGCCGTTTGCTTATTGCCGGTGGCAGGGGTCACACAACCAGTGTTGTCCACTAAATCCAAAAAGGCAATCGAACTGTATAACCAGGCCGATAACTACCGGGTACGCGGGCAACACCAGCAGGCCATTGACTTATTGAACGAAGCCATTAATCGCGACAAAAGATTTGTGGAGGCGTATTACCGCCTTGGCCTGGTGTACATGGCGGCCAAGCGGTATCCGCTGGCTGTTCACAATTTTGAACAAGGTCTCTCTTTAACGGATGATGTTCGAAAACAGAAAGTTTTTTGGTACGACCTGGGCGAAGCCTACCTAAACACCGGGCAATACGAAAGGGCTGTTGCCACCTTGCAGAATTTTTTGCGTGTTGAGAATCAAAACCGGCCAAAAATCGACCGGGCAACACAACTCTTGCGGAATGCCGAGTTTGCCAGGCAGAACCAGGCCATTAAAGCCCGATACAACCAGCGCCCGCTCAGCGATACGGTAAACTGTTTTCCGTTACAATATTTTCCGGTGTTGACGGCCGACCAGCAGGAGTTGATTTTTACCCGTAGGCTTGGCAGCGGTGCCGAGCACGATGAGGACCTGGTTGTTTCAAGAAGGGAAAGCAACGGCCGGTGGGGAAGGCCGCAGTCGATTTCTAAAAATGTTAACTCGATATTAAATGAAGGTACCTGCACCATTTCGGCCGATGGCCGAAAACTCATTTTTACCTCGTGTGTTGGCCGGCAAAGTTTTGGCAGTTGCGATTTGTATGAAACCGTAAAAGTGGGCAGCGAGTGGACGCTGCCTAAAAACCTCGGTCCCAACGTTAATTCACCCGAGTGGGAGTCCCAACCCTCCTTATCGGCCGATGGGCGAATACTATATTTTGTTTCCGATAGGAAAGGAGGGGTGGGCAGAAGGGATATCTGGGTGTCAAACCTGGATGACAATGGCCAATGGTCGAAAGCCCGTAACCTGGGTGTGCCAGTCAATACATCGGGTGATGAAATATCTCCTTTTATCCACGTTAACAACCTGGTTTTGTACTTTGCCTCAACCGGGCACACGGGTTTTGGCGGCTATGATATTTTTTATTCTGAACGTGCTCGCGAACTATGGACCACCCCGGTTAACCTGGGAAGTCCCCTCAACAACCACGAAGATCAGTTCTCCTTATTTATTACTGCCGATGGCCAAAAGGGATACTACTCACACGAAGAAAGCAATCCTTCAGGTTCGTTTAGCAGAATTTATGAAATAGACATTCCTGAGCATCAGCAAATTAAAAACAAGAGCAATTATGTTTGGGGGGTTATTGCCGACAGGAAAACGGGCGAAAAACTAAAGGCCAGAATTGAGTTGTTCAATCTTGAGCAAAACAGCCGCGTAGCCATGGTAGAATCCGACTCCCTGACAGGGCAATACTTAATGGTGCTCACCCTGGGTGCCGATTATGCACTCTATGTTAATAAGCCGGGCTACTTGTTTCACAGCCTTAACTTTAATTATTCTGAACGCTCCCATCTGGACCCAATTGAAAAGAATATTCTTCTGGATAAAGCCATCAGCGGTTCGGTTTCGGTGCTGAAAAACCTGTTTTTTGACATCGATAAGTATGAATTGAAAGAAAAGTCATTAACAGAATTAGAAAAAATTGTTCTTTTTTTAACAGAAAACCCCACCATTACCATCGAAATCAGCGGGCATACCGATAACACGGGAAACGCAACCTATAACCAGCAGTTATCGGAGCGAAGGGCACTTTCTGTTTACAACTACTTGATTAACAGGGGTATAGAACCTAAGCGGCTGGTAGCTAAAGGCTTTGGCATGACCCGTCCGGTGGCCGACAACGCTAC
>CAYNIH010000038.1:0-15071 GCA_964397115.1 uncultured Roseivirgaceae bacterium
GGGCATCGGTACCATGACCAGTCAGCTTGAAAACTTATTTAATGCCATGCTTCAATCGCCCGAATACCAACTGCAGTAACGATGAGACGAAGAGACTTTTTAAAGAAACTACCGGTTGCCGCAGGGTTGCCATTTACGATCAGCGGCATACCCCTTAAAGCCATGGCTTGGAACCCGCTTTCGATGCTGGCCCAGCAAAGCGATAACGACCGCGTATTAATTATCCTCCAGTTGCACGGAGGAAATGACGGGCTCAACACCCTGATTCCGATAGAACAATACGACCTGTACTACAGCCGCAGAGCCAATATTGCCATACCCAAGCAGAACAGCCTGCGCAAAGCCATTATGCTCGACAGTACCCTGCCTGCCAACCAGCAGGTAGGCTTGCATCCCGACATGCAAGCAATAAAAGGAATGTACGACAATGGTCGAATGGCCTTTGTGCAGGGAGTATCCTACAAAAACAACAACGGATCGCACTTCCGGGGCCGAGATATCTGGTTTATGGGGGGTGGATTTGATGATTACTATCCTTCAGGATGGCTGGGTCGTTTTCTCCAACAGGAGTATGCCGATTTAGGGACCTATCCGGAAGATTTCCCAAACCCCGATATGCCCGACCCGCTGGGTATAGAGATGGGAAACGATGTATCACTGATTTTCCACCAGCAGGGAAACATCCCCACTTCGATTTCATTAAACGATCCAGAAGGGTTTGCTCAACTGGTAGAAGATCTGGAAGGATTCCAAGACGTGGACATTGATCCAAGAGGAAAGCCCCCGCTTTCGGTACAAAATTCACCTTACTGGCATGAGATGAACTGGATACTGGGCCTGGAGAAAAAAACCGATGACTACGCCCAGCGACTCTACCAGGTTTACCTTGCGGGAGGCAACAGTTCGGTTACATATCCCGAGATTTACCCTTTTAACGCACCGCGCGGCAGCAAGCGCAACCCGTTAAGCGCCCAACTTAAACTGGTGGCCCGCCTGCTGGCCGGTGGCTGCAAAACAAAAGTATTTATGGTAAAGATTGGCGGCTTTGATACCCATGCCGAACAGGTGGAAAGCTATGACCCCACCATGGGCGCACACGCAGCGCTGATGTATCACATCTCTACTGCGATGAAAGCATTCCAGGACGACCTGAAAGCCCGCGGCCTGGAAGAACGCGTACTTACCGTTACCACCTCTGAATTCGGCAGGCGCGTGCACTCTAACGGAAGTTACGGCACTGACCACGGAACGGGTGGCCCCATCCTCATTTTCGGTAAACATGTGAAACCGGGAGTTAATGGCGTGGTGCCCGACATGACCAAAGAAAACGTAGAAATGCAGTACGATTACCGGCAAGTGTATGCCAACCTGCTTAAAGACTGGATGCTGATAGATAAAAACAAAATTACCAAAGACATCTTCTTCGGCAATTTTATTGATGGCGAAAATCCCGATGAGCCTGGCACCTTTTTCGAGCCCCTGGTATTGGCCCTGGATGTGGTTACTGGAACAGAGAATTTTGTCGCCTCACGCTTTTCACTCAATGAGTGCTACCCTAACCCGGCACGCACCACTACCACCTTCTCGTTCCGCGTAAACGCCACCGGACCAGTTTCCCTTGACCTGTTTGATCAACGTGGCAACCGGATTAGTCAGGTTGTTAACCAGGTGCATGAACCTGGAGAACACCGTGTTACTTACGATGTATCTTCCCTGTTGCCCGGATTATATATTGTCAGGATGAAGACGGGCTCGTTTGAGGCATCAAAAAAACTTGTTGTAATTCGTTAACGCATGAAACACCTCTACCTGTTTATCACCTGCCTGCTGCTTTCAACACCGTTGCTTGCCCAGCAACGCAAAAAAGCGCCAGCCTCTTACAATACCGGTAATGCTCAGAGCAATAAATTTCTGGATAAACAGTGGTGGCTCGGCTTCAAAGCAGGAGTTAACCTGTCTGGCGCTAATGTGATAACCCCCTACTCCGCCTTAAGCCCGGTTAATTACACCGCAGCTGAAAAGCGTTACAATAATTACAGCCAACCTGGTGTAGTTGCCGGCCTCGAGGTGAGTTTCTACTACAAAGGATTTTCGGTAAGTATTCAACCGGCCTACCGCAATGCAATTTTTTCCTACGGCAATCAATACCTGTGGGAAGATTCGGGTAATCCGGATAGCCGGCTTGAACTTACCTATGACCAAAAGCAGCAGCTTGACTATGCCGATTTTCCTCTTCTGTTTCGATACGATATTACCCGTACCCGACTGCGCCCCTACGTGCAGTTTGGGGCGCTGTATACGGTGCTGATTGATGCGACAAAATCAGTAACCATTTCAGGTACTGATTACGCCTCAGGCGGACAGAATGAATTTGTCAACGAACCGATTGTTGTTGGCGCGAAACAGCTTTTTGCCGGTTACCAATGGGCACTTTCAGGCGGTGTCGGGGTTAATTACCATGTAGGCAACATCCGCGTTAACCTCGACCTGCAATACTATAAAGGGATGAGCCTAGCCAACTCCACGAAAAACCGGTACGGTAATGCCCAACTGGCCGGTGTGGGCGATGCGATGGACGACCTAAAAATAAATTCGTTTGTAATTACAATCGGAACGATGTTTCCGCTTCGCTTTCTTACCAAAGGCTACAGCTCCATTAACCTGAAATGATGCACATGCTACGGATAACTACCCCGAGGATAATTGCGCTGGCGCTAATGCTGACCGGCTGCCTAGAAGAAACCAATCCGGCCTTTGACGAAAAGGCGTTCACTAAAATTTTTGATAACTATCAGTTCAGTGCTTCCTATTTCCCTATTGACGTTCAGCAAACCTCCGATGGCGGCTACCTGATACTGGGCGGCCGCAAGCTGACTACCACAACATTTACCGGAGTCTATCTGCTTAAAGCCGATAAATATGGAAATTTTACTAAGGACGAGGAAGTTGACGAAAGCTACGTAAACCCCGTTGGCGACCTGATGAAAATCGGGTCAGATTATTTCTTCCTGTGCATGGACCCGCTCACGCTTCAGACACACCTGGCCAGGGTGGATGCCAATGGCGAGGGTTTTACGGCAACACCGGTGACGTCTGCTCTTACTTACCCGGCAGCAGCCTCGTTGGACGGAACAAACATTATTGCACTGAGCTACAATTCGGTTACACTGGAGAGTATCATTTCAGTCATCACTTCAACAGGATCAGTTACCTCGTCAAAAGGTTATACCATTGGCGCGGGCGAAGGCGTTGAGGAACCGATCATCAATCACTTTCTGCGTGCCGGCCGGCAATTCCCTTTTCAAACCGGTAAGGCAGGAAGTTTGTATTTCTTCAATGGATTTTACAACTACACCTTTTCGCTGGTCTTTACCGATCTTGCCCAGGACGAACCCAATGGCGTAGTGCAAGGCCAGCAGGATGACGGTGGGTTTAGTGCAGTTGTTCCCGTATCGGGAAATACGTTCGCAGCAGCCCGGTTTAATTTTGGCGATAATTTTCTTCTTCCCACGGTAAGCCTGAGCACTTCAGGAGTTTCATCAAGTACCGACTTGGGTGGGTTTTCGCTGCCAGAACTTACCCCCAATGCGGTGGTGCGCATCCTGCGCGCAACTTTTCATGATAAAAACGTGCTCATTTTTGCCGCCAACACCAAATCCAACCAGGTAGGCTTGTATTTCTACGATGAGGCCAGCGGTGCATTCCTCAGCAGCCGGTATGTTGGCTATTCCAACCCGCTGGAAATTGCCTCCATTAAACAAACAGCCCAAGGCGACCTGATTATTTGTGCCACTGCCTACCTTGCCGGTAGGTTCGGCCGGTTTTGCCTGATAAAGATTCCGCAAAGCGAGATTGCCCTTTAGCCGCAGCAAGAAATATTTCCCATTTTTGCAGAGAACCCTGCGGCATGATTTCCATCGAAGAAGACGTTGATCTTCGTCCCTACAATAGCTTCGGCATAAGCGAACCGGCATGGTATTTTGCCACGATCCGGTCTGAAGAAGATTTCAGGCAACTGATTAGTCACCCGATTTACCGAAACAACCCGGTCTTTATCCTTGGCGGAGGAAGCAATGTGCTGTTTACAAAAGCCTTTCAGGGGCTGGTGATCCAAGTCATGCTCAAAGGTATTCATATCCTTAACGAAACTACTGATGAAATCTGGGTGAAGGCAGCAGCCGGTGAGAACTGGCATGAACTGGTTATGTATTGCGTGGCCAACAATTATGGTGGCATCGAAAACCTTTCGCTCATACCCGGTACCGTGGGGGCCGCTCCCATACAAAACATCGGTGCATACGGAGTAGAGTTGAAAGATACCTTGTACCAGGTAGAAGGAATTGACGTGCAAACGGGAACTGGCCAGACCTTCACCAACGCTGAATGCCGCTTCGGCTACCGCGACAGCATCTTCAAACAGGAATTGAAAGGAAAAATTTTCATTTCAAGCATTACTTTAAGGTTGACCAAAAAAAATCACCGCCTGCTCACCGGATACGGTGCCATTCAAGACACCTTAAAGCAGCTAAACGTAACTCATCCAACCATACGTTCGGTAAGCGATGCCGTGATCAGAATACGCTCATCCAAGCTGCCCGATCCGCTACAACTTGGCAATGCCGGAAGTTTCTTCAAGAACCCGGAAGTAAGCGAACCTTACTTCAATGAACTTAAAAACTCTTATCCAACACTACCGGGTTATAAAATTGACAATCAACAAGTTAAAATACCTGCAGCATGGCTAATTGAGCAGTGCGGATGGAAAGGAAAACGACTGGAAAAGGTAGGCGTGCACGACAAACAAGCATTGGTGTTGGTAAACTTTGGCGGTGCAACAGGCGCTGCGGTTCTTCAACTCGCAAGGCAAATTCAATCGTCTGTTAAAGAAACATTCGGGATTGAATTGCAACCGGAAGTGAACATCGTTTGATCAACTGAACGATTGAGAATGTGGATAACTTTTGAATGAAAAGTTTTTGTGAATTGAAAATATTTTTCCGAAAATTTTTGCGAATTAAATTTTTGTTATAACTTTTCACATCTTTTTAACCTAAAAAACAAAAAAGCTATGGCAAAGAAAGCTGCCAAGAAGAAGAAGTAATTAGGTAACAACCTAACGACTTTGCGAAGGGAAGTGGTTCAGAATCGCTTCCCTTTCGTTTTTTAATTCGCGTAACGTTGTTGTTGAATAAATTAATACGATTACGGCTTGCGGTTTGCAAGGTTAGCCTCCTACTTTTGCAGTACATCAACGAATGAAATCGATATGGCCAAAACCGCAACAAAAAAATTAAGAGCAGAAAAATCCGGCAAACCGGTTACCGCTACGGCTAAACCACTTGCCATTGAAAAAGTGAGTGAACAGGTACTCGCCAAACTGCAGTCACTGAACATTGAAACCGGGCTGCAGGCCGATATTCAATGGTGCCTGGGAAGTTACCGGTACGATAAAAACCCGGTAGGACTTTATGAAATGGGGCGAAAGGCATTACCCGTTCTCAAATCAGTGGCAGAAAAAAACAAGAAGGCTGTATCCGCTAAGCTGATTGCCGATCTGGAGAAAGCATTGAAAGCCGGATAGCCAAGGCAGGCTTCCCCCTAGATCATGTGGGTAACATTAGTTAGTTCGCCCGCATACTTCTCTGTACGCACCCCAAACCGTTTTAGAAATTCTATCCCCTCATCCTCAGGCAGGCCTTTATGTTCGGCATAGGATTTCAGGAAAATAACGCGGCTGATGCCCATCGTATAAATAATGCGGGCACAGGCCAAACAAGGCGAAAGCGTAACGTAAAGGGTTGATCCTTCAACCAATGTTTTATTCTTAACGGCATACAGAATAGCGTTCTGCTCGGCATGAATGGCCAGCGAACAACCTCCCTTTGAATCGCGGGGACAACCAACATCGGGCCATTCTTCATCGCAATTATGAGTACCCGAGGGAGGCCCGTTGTACCCAATGGAAATGATGCGGGTTTCTTTGGTAAGCACCGCCCCCACATGCCGTTTGATGCAATGCGACCGCTTGGCCAGGTTAACGGCAAGCTCCATAAAAATATCATCGAAAGCAGGACGTTCCATTTTCATTACCAATAATCACCCCGAACCGGTTATCTTCGCCAAGATAATGACGAACATGACACAGGCCAAACGCCTCCTTTTTTTGCTGTTCATCCTCCCGGCAGGTTCGCTGTACTCACAGGAGGCAGTTAAACCCCGTACCAGTCCGCTGGCCCTGATTACCATGCGCTATAAAGACACCTACGTGCGCATTACTTACTCGCAACCCCATAAACGGGGCCGCGAAATATTCGGCAACCTGGTACCCTATAGCGAAGTTTGGCGCACGGGTGCCAATGAGGCCACCGAACTCACCACCACCCGCGATATCCTTGTGAACGGCATGCTGCTTCCGGCAGGTAACTACACGTTGTTTACCATTCCCGGTAAGGAAAAATGGACCATCATCATCAATAAAGACGTTGGCCTGTGGGGAGCATACAACTACAACCCGAAAATGGATGCCCTTAGGTTTGACGTGCCCGTACAGCAAACCGATGTTGCCTGGGAAGCCTTCACTATGCAGTTCGACCAACGTAACCATGTGGCCGACCTTTTGCTGCTTTGGGATACCGTAAAGCTTGTTATACCCATCCAATTCATTGAACCGAAATCATGAAAATGCCTTGGCTGAGTTTTTGCTTCCTGATTGCCCTCTGCGCGCACGCACAGAATGACCTGACCGAACTGGACAAACGAAACGGGTTTAAGGATATTAAAATGACCTACCCGATTGATTCGGTGCGGGGCGCAAAATTCAAAAAAGACATTACCGAAAAAGGAAACCACCCGGCTAAACTTTACGAAGTTACCGACCCCTCCTACCTGACCATTGGCGAGGTAAAGGTGAACCGCCTGGAAGTGAAGACGTACAAGAATCATATCTATGAGATACTGGTGATTACCGAAAAAGATACCCGGCTGATGAAAGGCATGGAAAGCGCGCTGGGAAAACCGGTTTACGATGTACGCAACGATTTATACAAATGGACAGGCAAAAACCTGAGCCTCACGTTTAAGGCCGCTTCAAAAAACGAACTTGAACTGCTCTATACCTCCTACCTTGTCCATACCATGATGAGGGAGGACAAGAAGAAAAAGATTGACGACATCGCGGATGATTTTTAGTGCTTTCGGATAATTCTGTTTCACTTCTTCCATCTCACGTAAATCCAGGCTGCCAAGCCCAGAATGAACAAAGCAATAAACTGAGCGTGCGACAGGTATCCCTCAAATACAACTCCGCGGGAACCGTCTCCCCTAAAATACTCCAGCACAAACCTGCCCACCGCATAAAGCATTAAATACAGCAAAAACAACTGCCCGTGAAACTGCTTCTTTGGCCGGAGGAATAGTAAAAAGCCCATCACCAATAAAATGTAACCAGCCTCCATTAACTGGGTAGGGTACAACGGAGTGTTGAGCGGTTTGGCCTGGCAATGCGGATCGGTAAACACTACGCCAAAAGCACTCGCAGTCGGTTTGCCGTAACAGCAACCCGCCAAAAAACACCCTACTCTGCCAAACAGGTGTACCAGGCAGGTAACCACGGCCATGATGTCGAGCATCTGGTAAACGGGAAGTTTGTTGCGTTTAAAAAACCAGAGCATGGCCGGCACCGCGAACAAAAACGAGCCATAAAACACAAACCCGCTGCCGGTAAAAAACTGCCTCGGGTTGTGCGCATAGCGCGAAGGGTCTTCAAAAAACAAAAACACCTTGCCGCCAATAAAGGCAGCGGCAAAAATTACCAAAAACAGGTTGTTTGCCTGATCGAACGTGAGGTTCACCTCCTTCTTTCCCCGGATAACCAGGTAGGCGACAGCAGCCACCGCCCCTACGGCAATCATAAAACCATAGGAATAAATCTTAATACTTCCGAAGTCGATCAGTACCGGGTTCATGGTTTTTAATTAAGGCTGAGCAGCGGCAAACCGTCAGGGTTTATAGCTGATTCGGTAAATCACATTGGCATGATCATCCGAAACCAGCATGGAGCCATCGTTCAGCACCAATACATCTACCGGCCTGCCCCACACTTTCTGCGTGGCATTGCCCATCCAGCCATCGGCAAAGGTTTCGTAACTCGTGGCCTTCGTATTGTTCTCTACCTGCACCAGGCTAATGCGGTAACCAATCTTTTTCGAGCGGTTCCACGACCCGTGCTCGGCAATGAAAAGTTGATTTTTGTATTGAGCGGGAAACATATTGCCTGTATAAAATTTTAATCCGAGTGGTGCCGTATGCGGCCCCAGGTTTTGGGCAGGAGCAACAAAGGCGCTGCAGGGTTTTTTATTGCCAAATTCTGGGTCTTTTATGGTTCCACCGTGGCAATATGGGTATCCGAAATTCATTCCCATACGAGGAGCATAATTTAATTCGCATGGCGGCAGGTCATCGCCCATCATGTCGCGGCCGTTGTCGGTAAACCACATTTCGTTGGTTTCGGGGTGCCAGGTAAACCCAACGGTGTTGCGCACGCCCCGCGCAAAAATCTCCTTGCCGCTTCCATCGGCATTGATGCGTGTGATGGTAGCAAAAATTTCATCCGACTCACAGATGTTGCACGGAGCGCCCACCGGTACATACAACTTGCCATCAGGCCCAAAAGCAATGTATTTCCACCCGTGATGGGTTTTGTCGGGGTAGTTGTCGTTAATAACAACCGGTTGTGGCGGGTTATTGAGCCTCGCTTCAATGTTGGAAAATTTCAGTATCCGGCTGACTTCCGCAACGTACAGATCACCATCTTTGAAGGCCACTCCGTTAGGCATGTTCTTCCCGGAGGTGATAACCCACTTTTTATCTGCCTTGAAATCGCCATCGGTATCTTTAACCGCATACACTTTATCGCCATTCCGGTTGCCGACAAACAAGGTGCCCGAGGGGCTCATCGCCATTGAGCGGGCATTGTCCACTTCGGCATACACATCAATTTTAAAACCGGCCGGCATCCGGATTTTGTAGAGCGGAAGATCTTTTGACGCTTCGGTTAGTGCTGGCGCGCTGCCATCATCGGCAAGCGGCAACGGGGGTTGCTCCTGCGGCTTATTGTTGCATTGCAGGATGCAGCCTGCAACAATTACCGGCATCAGAATGTACCTGGTGAATTTCATGTACCATTGGTTTTGCGGCTAAAGTAATGGATTTGAAAAGCAACTGAAACTGAATTTACACGAAGCCGCACGAGTTAACCCGCAAGTTTTATCTTTGCGGCCATGATTTCCATTACCAACCTTTCGTACTTTATCGGGGGCCGGCCTTTGTATGAAGAAGCCGACATGTTTATCCGGCCAAACGATAAAATCGGCCTTATCGGGCTGAACGGGCGCGGGAAATCAACCTTGCTGAAACTGATTAATGGCGACCTGCGGCCCGACAGCGGCACCATCAGCAAGAGTAACGACTGCACCATCGGCTTTCTGAACCAGGACCTGCTCTCCTACCAAACTGAAGACACTATTTTGACGGTGGCCATGGAAGCATTTAAGGAAGTGGTGGACATGGAGCGGCAGATAGAAACCGTCATACATAAGCTGGAAACAGAATACAGCGATGCATTGGTAGAAAAACTCGCTAAAATTCAGGAGCAATACGATCACATAGGTGGCTATTCCCTGCAATCGAAAGCCGAGGAAGTGCTGGAAGGTATCGGATTTTCAACCAAAGACCTTCACCGGCCGCTCAAGGAATTTTCAGGCGGCTGGCGCATGCGGGTAATGCTGGCCAAGCTGCTGCTTGAAAGGCCCTCCCTGCTCATGCTTGATGAACCCACCAACCACCTTGACCTGCCTTCTATCGAGTGGGTGGAAGATTACCTGCGCAACTATGAAGGGGCCGTGATCATCGTATCGCACGACAGGCGATTTCTGGATAATGTAATTACCAAGACCGTTGAAGTTACCCGTCAGCAGCTCATCACCTATGAGGGCAATTACAGCTTTTACCTGAAAGAGAAAGAACTCCGAGAAGAAATACAGCAAAACGCCTTTGAAAACCAACAAGCCAAAATCAGGCAGGCCGAGCGGTTTATTGAACGCTTTAAGGCCAAGGCCAGCAAGGCTCGCCAGGTGAAATCAAAAGAAAAAGCCATCGCCCGGATGGACCTGGTGGAAGAGGTGGAGAGCGATGTGGCTGCCGTTAATTTCAGGTTTACCTTTAACCAGCAACCCGGCCGGTTTATTGTTACGTTAAACAACATCTCCAAAGCCTATGGCGACCTGGAAATTTTAAAAAACACTTCAGCCACGATTGAGCGCGGAGATAAAATCGCATTGATTGGCGCAAATGGAAAAGGAAAATCAACCTTGCTGAGAATTCTGGCCGGCACCGAACCCATTGAAGGCGAACGGACCATCGGCTACAACGTGATCCAGGGCTTTTATGCCCAGCACCAGTTGGAGGCGCTCCATATTGAAAACGAAGTTTTGGAGGAACTGAAACAGGCAGGCTCAGGAAAAACCGAGCAGCAGTTACGAAATGTTCTGGGGTGCTTTCTGTTTTCAGATGAAGACCAGTTTAAAAAGATCAAAGTATTATCCGGTGGCGAAAAGTCGCGGGTGGCGCTGGCCAAAACATTAATCTCCGAAGCCAACTTTTTGTTGCTGGACGAACCCACCAACCACCTTGATTTTATTTCCGAAAACATCCTCATTCAGGCATTGCAGCAATATGCCGGAACGTTTGTAGTCGTCTCTCATAACCGGCATTTTATCAGTCAGGTGGCCAATAAAATCTGGTACATCGAAGACAAGCAGATTAAAGAATACCCGGGCACGTATGAAGAGTACGATTACTGGAATAAAAAGCGTGAGACGGAAGATAAACAGGTTGTTTTACCCAAAGCGCCCGAAGTTAAGAAAACAAAACCGGTAGAGAAGCCGGCAGCAGATGCCAATTACCAGAAAAAACTCACACGCCAATTGAGGCAGGTGGAAGAGAGCATTGAACGGGCTGCAAAACGGAAATCAGAACTTGAAACGGAACTTTCCAGGCCCGAAGTCTATAGCAACGTTAACAGACTGAGCGAAGTGCAAAGTGAATTTGAAAAAAACGATACGCTGCTACGCCAACTTAATGAAGAATGGGAAACCCTCGTTAATAAACTGGACGGAAACTAATATCACCCTTCCAGCATAAGACTTAATGCAAGCAAAACCGTAAGAAGCATCAAAGCAATAATCCGGGAGCAAAGTTTATCGGAGTTGATAAGCATACAAGAAGAGGGTTTAAAAAATTAGTTAATTATATACCTGAATCGTAAGGCAATGTCATAAGTAACCGGGGTAATGTCGCGGCTGATATCCGGTTTATAAATCGAGTTAAGCGCATAGCGAATGCCCGGATTAACGGCAATCCGGTAATGACCGCCAAAACGGTAGCTGAATTCAGTGCCTAAAATTCCGCTAAAGTTTACCGACCGGTACGGTGAATCCGCTCCTGCTTTCTGCGTTACACCGGCCAGTTGATCTGTTTCCGGAATAAGCCTGTGTTGAATAAACAAGTCGGTTGCTAACCCACCATTTAGCTGAATGGCAAATGAACGGTCAACAATAATGTAGCCCGCCTGCACGGGTATCGTAACATACTGCAAGTTGCTGCTTACCTCATACGGACTGGTGGCCACCAGGTTCGATTGTCTATCAATATAATCATCAAGCGAGGCCACCGCGGTAGCCGCTTCCATGCTGAACGAACTGGATGTATAGGAAGCACTCTGGCTGAGGTAAGCCAGCCCTGCCTGCACAACAAACCGTTTGCCTAACCGGCCGCCAACGGAAGCGCCAACCGAATAACTGATTCCTGCCGATGAATTGCCGGTTGCATTAAATGTTCCGGCACCGGTTGATGAACCGGCATTAGGATTGAAGGTACCAGCGCCAAATCCAAGCGATGTCCACACGTGCTCACTGTTAGCGGTTTTGCTTTCCTTAGTAGTTAGCTGCTTTTCTTCATCGGCAAGCTTTGCAAGCAAAACCATTCCCGGATCAGCAACCGATACGGATTCAGGCAATTCCGGATTTCTAAATAAATAAAGTACAGGCATTTGCCTGGCCTTCCATTCCTTCAGATACTCCGCGCTACGCGGCTGGTGTGTTTCCGATACATTTTTACGGTTGGTATGCAGCAAATGAACACCCGCTGCATAAGGCGTATTTTTATTCTTTTGAACAATCTGTTCCGGTTCAACGGCCGGGAGCATAGGAGATTTCAATTGTTCCGACTTCACTGCTGGCGGCTCACCATTCGGTTGGGTAGAACTTTCCTGAGAAGCACTTCCGGTTTGCGCAGTTACCCGTTCATTAACCGGTTGTTTCTCAGAAAGAAAAAACAACGCCCCGGCACTAACGGCAAGCAAAAGCGATGCAGCGGCCACCCAACGGTAAAAAATAAGTTGCTTACGCGTAGCCGCCCCTGACGCTTTTTCCAAGTCAAGTTCTATGCCCACCCACACCGATTCCGATGGGGTTATTTCGGCATCTTCAAAAGCCACTTTCCACTTGTCTTCAAATTTGGGCTTCGCCATACGGTTTATACACTCCTTCTTTAATTAATTTATTCATCAATAACATGCGGGCGCGGGCATATTGACTTTTGGATGTCCCCTCGGAGATCCCAAGCATGCCGGCAATTTCTTTATGGCTATACCCCTCAATGGCAAAAAGGTTAAATACCACCTGGCAACCCTGAGGCAATGACTGAATCATCTCGATAAGCTGAGCGAACTGGAGACCGCTTAAACTTACTTCGTGCTGTTCAATATCCAGTTCTTCAATATCCACCATGGGGTACAGGTAAAGTTTCTTACGATGGTGGTTGAGGGCCGTGTTCACCATAATCCTAGTCATCCACGTTTCAAGCTTAGCATCATGCCTAAAACCCTTTAACCCTTGAAACACCCTCACGAAACCCTCTTGAAGCATGTCCTCCGCCTCCATGGTGGACTTGGAATAGCGCAGGCACACCACCATCATTTTTTTACAATACAGGTCGTACAAAGCCTTTTGGCAGGCTCTATCCCCTTTGCAGCACCCCTCAACAAGCGCGCTTTCACTGACCATCCGGATTGTTCGGCCGTTTTGCATAATTAGACACCGGTAAGGTTAGCCTGGTTGGAAGCCATTCCATAAAATATTGTTACTATCCTTATCTGGTAACCCGGTCTACGTAATAATCGCCAAAAGGGCGAAAAATTGTGGCTTAAGGGCTATTTTTATGCGATGCGCATTATCTTATTTATCACCTTCATGCTCTATGCCTGTACGGCTGGCTATCAGCAGGCGGGTACCTCATTTACAGGAAAAGTACTTGAACTGGCCGACAGAGCCTATGAACCCGAAATAAAAACAGTTCGAATCTATAACCTGGCCGGGTCGGCTGCACGGCCCGACCTGAATCCGGCTGTTACCCGCATGGGCAACTGGACCCTGCTGCTTGAATTTGACGACTTGCGCGAGCAGCGCGATAATTACAACCTGCGCATCATTCATTGTAACCATAACTGGATGAAATCTTCCCTTCTTGACCTCGATTACCTGCCCGAATACAACGAATACCCCATCAATGAATTTGAGTTTTCGCTCGACACCCAACTTCCCTATGTCCATTATTCGATTCGGCTACCCGCTGTAAAACTTCCTGGTAACTATGTAGCCGTAGTTTACCGTGGCTCAGACCGGAGTGACGTCCTGTTAAGCAGGCGCTTCATGGTGTTTGATCCCCAATTTATTTTCCTGCGTGAAGGAAGCCTGATTGGACCGGGAACCCTGGCCGAACGCAACCAGCAAATAAACTTTAAACTCAATTACAGGAATGTCAATGTGATTAACCCTATAGAAACTGTTAATGTAACAGTAAGGCAAAACCAGCGCTGGGATAACCTTTCCGAACAAGTAAAGCCAAGTTTCCTGCGGGAGAATCAAAACGAACTGGAATACAGGTTTTTCAGTAGCGACTACTTTTTCCGCGGGGGCAATGAATTCCGGTTTTTTGACTTGCGATCACTTATCTATCCGGGCCGCAACGTGGCGCGGGTTGATCGCACCGCAAAACCGCCAAAGGCATATATCGCCCCCGACCAAAGCCGTGCCGGGGATGTTTATTCGCTTTACCTTGACAACAACGGCAGTTACATCCTCGATAACCTAGATTTCCGCAGCATGAATGCTGCCAATTACATTGACGTTCACTTTACGTTAAAAAGCGAGCCTGTTCAGGGAGAGGTATATGTAATAGGCGCCTTCACCGACTGGCGAGTGGACGCCACAACCCGAATGCAATACGACTCTGCGATGCGCGCTTACCGTGGCAATTACCTGTTACGCCAGGGTTGGTACGATTACCAGTATTTGGTAAAATCAAAATCAATTCCTCCCTACCATTTTGAAGGAACCCATTACGAAACGGAAAACCTGTACGAAATTTTCGCTTACTACCGGGCCATGCAGCCGCAGGCTGACTTGCTCCTGGGATATTTTGTGTTAAGCGAAAACAGATGAAGGAGAGTCAAGTGATTGCTATCGGGCATAAACAGCATCCTGCCGGGCAGACCGGTGGGCCGGATCATTATGGGCCACATCGAGCATGCCGAACCCTTTGTAGCAGAAATACCCCAAGCCGTGTTCGTAAACAAACTGCTGGACCTCCCTGGCCGCATACAAGGTGAATGGAAAGGTATATCCGCGTACTTCAAATTTTACATCGTTATCGTATAACGGATAAATGCGCGCAAACTTTTTGTGCCTCTCCTGAATGCGTTGCAGGTAGTCGGCATCGGGAACTACCTGGAATTTATAAAAGGATGCCAGTTGCTCAGCATTATACTGGCCGGTTTCCTCCATCCGTTTGATGGTGGCATCATATAACAGGTCTGAAAACTCATCGCTTTCGGGATTGATAAACTTTTTGCTTTGCTCATCGTTGAAGCCTGCCTGCAGCGGGACGATTGGAGAAATACACAGGAATTTGGATTCCTCGCCTATGTGAACCGGCTGCTCATCTTCAACAGAATC
>CAYNIH010000039.1:0-14880 GCA_964397115.1 uncultured Roseivirgaceae bacterium
TCTTTTCCGGCCCCTGTCAGCCCATTGTGTTGCGAAGGTTCTGTTTGCAAGTCGCCCAATTCATTCGGGTGATAATGTACAAGTTGAATGGAACGGATGCCATCCTGGTACATTTCTTCCAGGCGGCCGGCATCGCCTTCCAGGTAATCACCGCCTTCTATTGAAATAAAGGCCGATACCTTTCCGGAATTTTTTTCCAATGCACTTTTTTCAGTTGCCAATATCACTGAATCTGAACCATCAATTACCTCTTTTACCAAACCAAGTTGCCGTTTGTAATCAAGCCACGCCTCGCCTGCAGCGAACTTTCCAAAGGGCTTTACGCCATCGGGCCCGACTTTGATGATTCGTGCATCGGCCACCAGTGAAAAGAAAGCTCCGGAAATATTTCCGGCATGCATCTCAGCAAGTGTTCTGTTTAAGGCTTCATCACCAGGATATAAGTTGCTGCCTTTAGCAAAAAATATACCCGGGTGGGTGTGTAAATCAATACACCCAAATGAAGCTCCTTTAGACTGGCTAAATAATGGTAAGTAAACAGAAGCCCCTGCTGCCAGGGTAAGCGATGATTGAATAAACTTTCTGCGGCTAATCATAAGTTATTCGCTTCAGCCGGCTGAACTTACCGGATATTTACTTGCCGACAACCTTATGCTCTTTCAATAGAACATAAAGCGGTACCTACAAAAAAGCAGTCCCATTCAGGACTGCTTTTAAGTAATTCAGCCATTATTTCATCTGTCCATATTTCCTGGAAAAGCGCTCGTACAACTCCTGCTGGTTGCCGGGCAGAGTTATCAGTTTACCGCTAATGAATGCATGCGATAAATTGTTGGTACGCATGTCCAATGCATCGCCCGCGCTTACAAACAACGTTGCATCTTTACCCACCTCGAGGGTACCAACACGTTTATCAATGCCCAGCGCTTTGGCCGTGTTGGAAGTAATGGTTTTCAATGCTTCTTCTTTACCGAGTCCGTAAGCCGCGGCTGTTCCGGCAAAAAACGGAAGGTTGCGCCCCCCATGCAGGGCACTAGAGCACGACAATGAAACCTGAACACCGGCCTGGGTGAGCAGATGAGGAAGCCGGTAGGGCATATCCACATCATCATCAGTGCGGTCGGGCAGGCTGTGTGTATCCGGCAATATCACCGGAATTTTATTCTCCTTCAGGAACTCAGCCACCCAATACGCGCCTTGTCCGGAGAGCAGGGTGATGCGCTGAACACCGTTGCGTTGGGCAAACCGAACGGCTTCAACGATTTCTTTCGGCATAGTGGCATGGATGAAGAGAATCTTCGAGCCATCGAACAAACCCTGGAGGGCTTCAAATTTCAGGTTGATTTCTTTGACAGCCAGTTTTCCATAGGCGCTGGCCTCGGCAAAAAACTGTGAAAGAGCCGTTACCTGCTTTTCATAATCAGCATTAGGTGATTCGGAAAAGGAAAAGGTATTAAAATCAAATTGCCGCCTGGTTAGTGCAGGCCAGTTCATGTGAATACCAATGTCAGCGGTGTGCACGGCATCCTCCCAGTTCCAACCCTCCATCTCCATCACCGATGAGGAACCCGAAATGGTGCCCCCGGTGGGTGTAGTTTCGGTAAGTAAAACCCCATTGAACCGGAACGTTGGGATATATTCCGAATCGGTATTGTATGAAATAAGCGACCGGACGTTAGGATTTATGTCGCCCCGCTCCTGGAAGTCGTTCATCGCACGTATAGAGCTTACTTCCTGCAAACCCACCTGCGAATTGGGCAGAATAAATCCCGGGTAAACATGTTTACCGTCAATGCGGATTATTTCATACCCGCTCAGGTTAGGATTTGTTGAAGCATCTGCAACGTGGGTCAGCTTTCCTCTATCAAATGCAACAATCGAGTTATTAATCACCTGCCCGTTGCCCAAATGGGCCACTCCGCCCATGAGGGCGATGGGTTTTTCCTGGGGTTTAGCAGGAACCGGTGTTTGAGCAGGTGCCGATATACCGGCAACTAGGATGGTTAATGTATAAAATAACTTTTTCATCATCGTCAGTTTTGGTAGTGATTAATGTTCATGACCTTCGCTTTCCATGCCCAGCACATCTTCGCAATGGAATTCTGCATGCATTCGTCCTTCCGGGCGTTGAGTAGGCACACCTGATTTCTTGGCGTTTTTCAGTTTTTGGATTAACCGTGCACGTTCGGCTTGCTGTTCCTTATTATTCTGTTCATCTTTTTCAATATCAAAATAAACCTTCCCGTCAATTATGGTTTTTTCAGCCTTTGCATACACCGAAAGCGGATGATCGGTCCACAGTACAATGTCGGCCGACTTGCCCACTTTAACGCTGCCCATCTGGTTATCGAGGTGAAGCATTTTGGCAGGGTTAAGGGTAACCATCTTCAAGGCATCCTCTTCCGACACCCCGCCATATTTCACAATTTTTGCCGCCTCCTGATTCAGGCGCCTGCCCATTTCGGCATCGTCTGAGTTAATGGCAGTAACCACACCGGCACGGTGAAGAATAGCCGCATTGTAGGGTATGGCATAACGAACCTCCCATTTGTAATTCCACCAATCCGAGAAGGAAGAAGCGGCCACCCCATGCTGGGCCATCTTATCGGCCACTTTGTAGCCCTCCAGGATGTGGGTAAATGTGTTCACGCGGAAATTAAACCGTTCGGCAACTTTCATCAGCATATTAATTTCCGACTGTACGTATGAATGACAGGTGATAAACAGTTTTTTATTGAGAATGTCGAGCATCGCTTCATCGGCAAGATCCTTGCGGGGCTTTACGGCCAGCATTTTTTCCTTTGCGGGAAGGTTGTTGTAGGCGTTCCACCTTTTTTCATACTCACGGGCGTTGGTAAACGCATCCAAGTAAACCTGTTCCACGCCCATGCGGGTTTGCGGGTACCGGATGGAACTGGGATTAGCGGTTCGTTTCACATTCTCACCCAATGCAAACTTGATGAACCGATCAGCGCCTTGTATCTTATAGTTTTCCGGTGCTTCGCCCCAGCGCAACTTTACAAGCGCTGACTGTCCTCCAATCGGGTTGGCTGAACCATGCAGTATCTGAACAGCCACCACGCCACCGGCAAGAGCACGGTAAACGTTGATGTTCTCGGCATCAATGTTATCGCCAATGCGAACCATGCCCGAGTTGGACACCACATCGTTAATGCTGGCTGCAGCAATGTGCGAATGTTCGTCAATAATTCCGGCCGTCAGGTGCTTTCCGGTTCCATCAATAATTTTCGCACCCGGTTCCGAAAGGTTTTTACCAATACGCGCAATTTTTCCGTCTTTCACCAACACATCGGTATTTTGAAGAATACCGTCCGCTTCGTTTGTCCAAACGGTAGCATTTTTAATCAGCATCGTTTCCGCCACCGGCAGCGAAGGATAGCCATGACCAACAAACGGATAAATTACCTGGCCTAGCTCCTCTTTCTTACTGTTTCCACCGGGGCGTTGGGTATTAGGGGCTTTCAGGTCACCCGTGCGGGTGCCGGTCCAGTTGATCCAGGAGCCGTTTATTAACTGTCCTTTTCCTTTCCATCCGGTTCCGTCAGTCCACCCGGTTAACCGGATACTTCCCGGTGCTTTCGCATCGGGCTTAAAACTCAGGGTTATCAGGTCGTTGCCGAAAGTTGCCGATGCGTCTACCGATGTACTGTCGTTTACCTTCACTTTTGCTTTATGGCTTCCGGGCTCACCGCTTACTTCAAGAATATAAGAGGTGTTGTTGATGCTGAGGTTATAGGTACCGCTGAAATCACGGGTGTCGAGCGGTTTAATTGAATAGAGTTGACCTTGTATCCAGTTTTGATAGATAATGGTTTTCTCATCAAACAACTTTCCGGAGGTAATCAGGAAGTTAGCCAGCATGCCCTTCCGCAAACTGCCGACCTGGTCATCCATTTTCATTAGTTGTGCGGGTGTAGTGGTAAGTGCCTTCAGGGCAACTGCTTCGCTCAAGCCGTATTCAATTGCCTTCCGCACATTGGGAATCAGGTCAGAAACTTTTTTCAGTCCGTTGCCGGTGATGGCGAAGGTAATGCCTGCTTTCTCCAGCGCGCCCAGATTGGTTGGAGCCAGTTCCCAATGCTTCATTTCAGCCAGTGACACGCGGGCGGCATCAAAAGGATCTTCCACATCGTAGGCCTCCGGATAGTTTACCGGAACAACCAATGGAGCGTTTGTTGCTTTAATCTCTTTTATGCGCTTGTATTCATCACCGCTACCGCGGATGATATACTGCACGCCAAACTCATCGCCTACTTTGTCGGCACGTAACACGTTCATCCAGCCGTTGGCATCAAATAACTGAGGCAGTTTCTGATTCTGGATCCAGGCTTCCATTGAGTTATCGGCAAAGGGACGGGGGTTTTGGCTTCCGAACCACTCGGCATCGAGGTAGGTCTGCCGCAACACCGCAATGCACCCCATCAGTGAAGCAGGATAATTCTGCGTGGATGTTCCCTTTTCGAACGAATACGCTGCGGCAGCCTTTTGCCGGAGCAATACGTTGTTATCGCTTGTCTCGCCAGGGGTAACAAAAGCAGCCGTTCCGCGCGCCAGGCCATCGGGCTTGTAGGTAAGTACGGCACCGAAACCGGCTTTGCGCAGGTCATCCGCAACCTTTGCATTTATTGAAAACTCATCGGCAGCGTTGTAGTGCGAGCGGATAGCCTGATTGGCGTTATAGGCTCCTTTGGTATTCGATTCCATCTGCTCGGCACCGGTAAAGCCGCCACCGCCTCCGCGCGGGCGCTGAACCTCGGGTAAACCATATTGCGTGGAAAGATCGATTAGCGATGGATAGATGTATCTCCCCTTCATGTCATAGGTAGCATATCCCTTTGGCACCGTTATGTTGGGGCCTACCTGCTCCACGCGGCCGTTCCTGACCAGTAGTGTGGCGTTTTGCAGGGTAGTCTGAGGGTCAACCACTATGGTGGCGTTGGTAAAGGCAAACAATCCGGGCCGTGTATCTTTTACATCGTTGCGCGGAAAGGTTTCCTGCGCAAGAAGGTACCCGGTAACAAGGAGAATAAAGGTGTTAGTAAGAAAAAGTAGTCTCATAATTCAACTATTAGCTGGATTGAAATGTAGGAATTAAAGCCAAGGCACCAAAAAAAATAAGGATGTGCGGTTAAATACAGGTATTGGCGAATGCTTATCTACAGGTTGATTTTTATACAAAATTATAGATGATTACAGGCTATGCTGGCTGAAGTTTACCCAGGATATCCCGCTGCCTGCTGAAATGAAGTGAACTTTGTCCACCCTCGTAATCAAGCATGTGAAAGGCACTTATCCTGTTCGTGCTTAACTCCTCCCGGCAAATTTTAACCTTCAAAAAAGAGGTGTTATACTTGTCGCGTAAACCCCTGCCTTCCTCATGACCAAATTTACTTTTACCGAAAAGAAAGATACCCGCTCCGGCTTTGGTGTCGGACTTCTTGAACTAGGCCGCAAGAATCCCAACGTAGTGGGCCTTTGTGCTGACCTTACCGGATCCTTAAAAATGGATGCCTTTAAAAAGGAGTTCCCCAATCGATTCTTCCAGGTAGGTATTGCCGAGGCCAACATGATGGGCCTGGCAGCAGGCATGACCATTGGCGGCAAAATTCCCTTTACCGGAACCTTTGCCAATTTTTCTACTGGCAGGGTTTACGACCAGATCCGCCAGTCTATTGCCTACTCCCACAAAAACGTAAAGATATGTGCCTCGCACGCTGGAGTAACTCTGGGTGAAGACGGGGCCACACATCAGATTTTGGAAGACATCGGGATGATGAAAATGTTGCCTGGCATGACAGTGATTGTTCCCTGCGATTTTAACCAGACCAAAGCAGCAACCCTTGCGCTGGGCGACCATCATGGACCGGCCTACCTGCGTTTTGGTCGTCCTTCGTGGCCGGTATTCACAGATCCAAACAGAACTTTTACCATTGGAAAAGCAGATAAAATGATTGATGGCAGCGATGTTACCCTTTTCGCCTGTGGCCACATGGTGTGGCAGGCTATTGAAGCCGAGGCAGTCATGGCGGAAAAAGGAATCCGTGCCGAAGTCATTAATATTCACACCATCAAACCCCTCGATGTGGAGGCTGTATTGGAATCGGTACAAAAAACGAAATGCGCAGTCACCTGTGAAGAGCATCAGATAAACGGTGGCCTGGGCGACAGCATTGCCCAGGTACTCGCTCGGCATTACCCTGCTCCGCTTGAACTGGTGGCAGTGAACGATTCGTTTGGCGAAAGCGGAACCCCTGCTCAGTTACTCAAAAAATACGGGCTGGCTCCGGAAAACATCGTGGCGGCAGCAGAGCGGGCATTGGGCAGAAAATCAATCTGAAGCGTGGCGATTAATGGTGCTGTTACAAAGCGAATAATATTGGTTATTTCCAACCTTATCCCAGTATCTACTTCAGCCTCACTCGCTGTTACAAAGCGAATAATATTGGTTATTTCCAACATTTACCCCGGCCCTTTCAATAAGGGAGGTAAGGCTTGTTTCATGCGTTTTCTTCAGAATTTGAAGGATACGATCTTCTGTTGTTATTGCTTTCAGTATTACTGAGTACCTAGAGCCTATCTCAAAAATACCTTTTGTGAATTTTCTTCATATTTCGTTATTCTGCTTCGTTGGCCTTTTTGCCCAGACAATCTCCAGTATGGGCTGTAAAGGCTGCCTCGCATAATAACCAACTATTTGAAAATTCTCTTAAAATCTAATTTTGAGATGGATTCTAATAAAATTTTAGCTGCAAAGTTTTTTCAGCTAAACGAAACTTTAATCGTAATTTTACGATTAAGCAGGTATGGGATTAACCAAAACCACAGGGTTCAGCAAAGCCGAAATTGAAACGGCCGAATTGGCCAAAGCCCTGGCTCATCCGGCCCGTATTGCTATTCTTAAACACCTGATCGCCTCCAAAAGCTGTATTTGCGGTGATATTGTTGGTGAACTCCCCCTCTCCCAGTCAACCGTATCACAACACCTGAAAGAGCTTAAAGAGGCTGGCATCATTAAAGGAACTATCAGCGGTACCCGAGTTTGCTACTGCATTGATGAGAAAGTTTGGAATAAAGCAAAAAAAATAATGAACGACCTCTTTCAAAGCTATAATGAACAAGACTGCTGCTAAAAAAATTTAATGTTAATCATCGTAATAAGTCGATAAATAAACTTACTAAATCAACAACTATGAACACCCCTCAGACTGCGGAACAATTAAAGCAACTGGTAAAAGAGAAGTATGGACAGATAGCCGACCAGAGCTATGAGCAGAATGCAGCAAGCTGCTGCGGTGCCGGCTGTGGCTGCAGCACCACAGATTACGTAGTCATGGCTGACGACTACTCCAACCTGAAAGGCTATGTAGCCGATGCCGATTTAGGGTTAGGATGCGGACTACCCACTGAATTCGCCCTAATTAGGGAAGGCGATACGGTTATTGATCTCGGATCAGGAGCAGGTAACGATGCCTTTATTGCCAGAAGCATAACCGGTGAAAAAGGAAAAGTGATTGGGGTAGACATAACCGAAAAAATGATCGCCAAAGCACGCAGCAATGCCGACAAACTCGGCTTCAACAATGTTGAATTCAGACTTGGCGATATTGAACAGCTTCCCGTAACAACAAATGTAGCCGATGTAGTGGTTAGCAATTGTGTATTGAACCTGGTGCCCGACAAAGTAAAAGCTTTTGCAGAAACCTACCGTGTGCTTAAACCGGGCGGGCATTTCAGTGTTTCGGATATTGTGCTGCGTGGAGAGTTGCCGGAAGGCCTCCGTAAAAGTGCCGAGTTGTATGCCGGGTGTGTTGCCGGTGCCATTTCCAAAAATGAATACCTTGAGATTATTGAAAACTCAGGGTTCATCAATATCAAAATCCAAAAGGAGAAAAGGATTACCCTACCCGATGAAATTTTAGCCGCTCACTTAAGCGAGGAAGAATTTATCCGATTCAAATCAGGCGAATCAGGTATTTACAGCATTACTGTTTATGGAGAAAAACCCTCCTTACCGGAGGAGAAAAAGGCAGAGCAGAAGGCAGCATGTTGCGGTGCCGAATCAACGTGTTGTTAATTTTCAATTGATACCGGATACTTGAAGGTGAATTATTTCAGCCACCATCAGGCATCAGGCTTCGGGCATCCGGTATCCAAAATCTAAACCCTAATGGGCATAAAATCCAAAATCCTCGTGCTCTGCACCGGCAACTCCTGCCGCAGCCAGATGGCACATGGCTACCTTCAGCATTTTGGGGGCGATAAGGTGGAAGTACGAAGTGCTGGCATCGAAACTCATGGCGTCAATCCAAGAGCCATTGCAGTGATGAAAGAAGATGGCATTGATATTTCAGCCCACACATCCAATCACGTGGGTGAGTACTCCAACATTGAATTTGACTATGTTATTACTGTCTGTGACAACGCCAGGGAAAACTGCCCCTATTTTCCGGCTAAAATAAAAGTACTTCATCATAATTTTCCTGACCCGGCAAAAGCTACGGGAACTGAAGAAGAAATCATGAATCAGTTCCGCCAGGTTCGAGATAGGATCAAATCGTTTTGCATAGATTTCATAAAAAACAATTATGACTACCTCAGGTAGTACTCCACCAAAGCAAAAAAAACTTGGATTCTTAGATAGATTCCTCACGCTTTGGATTTTTATGGCAATGGCCCTTGGTGTAATGCTGGGTTATTTTTTTCCCAAAACAGGCACATTCATCAAATCCCTTCAATCCGGAACAACCAACATACCCATCGCCATTGGACTAATCCTGATGATGTATCCACCTCTGGCTAAGGTGCGGTATGAAGAATTAGGCAGGGTCTTTAAAAATGGCAAGGTGTTGCTTCTCTCGCTGATTATGAATTGGCTAATCGGTCCAACGGTAATGTTTGTATTAGCCATTACCTTTTTGCGGGATTATCCTAACTACATGACCGGGCTGATTTTGATCGGCCTGGCGCGTTGCATCGCAATGGTGATTGTGTGGTACGTTCTCGCTGAGGGTAATCGTGAATATGCGGCCGGGCTCGTGGCGTTCAACAGCATTTTCCAGGTATTGTTTTATAGTGCATTTGCCTGGTTTTTTGTCACGTGGCTTCCTCCCCGGTTAGGTATTTCTGGTTACGAAGTTACCATCAGCATGGTACGCATAGCCAAAAGCGTGTCCATTTACCTGGGCATTCCGTTTCTGGCTGGCTTCATTACCCGATACTTGTTGCGAAAGTACAAAGGCCATGCATGGTATGATTCGTATTTTATTCCGATGATCAGCCCTCTAACACTTGCTGCGCTGCTCTTTACTATAGTAGCTATGTTCAGCCTGAAAGGCGAACTCATCGTGCAAATTCCAGTCGATGTGGTGCGTATTGCCATTCCGCTCATCATTTATTTTGTGATTATGTTTCTTGTAACATTTGGCATGGCAAAGTATCTAGGGGCCGATTATGGTCAAAACGCTGCCCTTTCCTTTACCGCTGCCGGTAACAATTTTGAGTTGGCTATCGCAGTAGCCATTGGGGTATTTGGCATCAACAGCGGTCAGGCTTTTGCCGGAGTTATCGGGCCATTGGTTGAAGTGCCGGCACTGATTGCCTTGGTGAATGTAGCGTTATGGCTGAAACAAAAATTTTACAGACAATCTTCCCTTAAAGGAAGCTAAAGAGAACCTCCTGAATTGGTGAATTCTTTTACATTTGGGGTTTCATTAAACCTGAATGAAGCTCAACAAGTACATCGTAATCGATTTCGACAGCACCTTTACCAAAGTTGAAGCCTTCGACCTGCTGGCCGATATCAGCCTGGAAGGCAGCCCAGAGAAACACTCCATCAAAAAAAAAATCGCTGAAATCACCAACCAGGGTATGGAAGGCACCATCTCCTTCCGGGAATCTCTGGAAAAACGAATTGCACTACTTGCACCCAAACGGCACCAGCTCCTTCAACTGGCTGAACAGTTAAAGCATCAGGTTTCCGAATCGTTTAAACGCAACAAAGATTTTTTTAAAAAATATGCCGACAATATTTATGTCATCTCCAACGGCTTCCATGTTTTTATTGACCCGGTAGTAACCGACTTTGGCATCAAGCCCGAAAACATCATGGCCAACCGGTTTCACTTTGACGAACAGGGAAATGTGGTAGGCTTTGACAGAGACAACCCCCTGTCGGACAATAACGGAAAAGTGGAGCAACTCAAACGGCTGAACCTTCCGGGCGATGTGTACGTAATTGGCGATGGCTACACCGACTACGAAATAAAACTGGCCGGACTGGCCAATAAGTTTTATGCGTTTACCGAAAATGTTGAACGCAACGGCATCCTTGAAAAAGCCGACCACATTATCCCAAGCCTTGATGAGTTTTTATACCTGAATAAACTTAACACAGCCATTTCGTATCCTAAAAACCGGATAAACGTATTGCTGCTGGAAAACATTCACCCGGTTGCCGCTGAACTGTTAAGTGCAGAGGGCTTTACCATTGAAACGTACCCGGCTGCACTTACCGAAGAAGAGCTTTGCAAAAAAATTAAAAACGTAAGCGTGCTGGGTATTCGCTCAAAAACCCAGGTTACCAGAAAGGTGCTGGAGCATGCCAACCGCCTGATGACGATAGGTGCCTTCTGTATAGGAACTAATCAAATTGACCTGAAGGCTGCTACCAAAAAAGGAATTGCGGTTTTCAATGCTCCGTTCAGCAACACCCGTTCCGTAGTTGAATTGGCCATTGCCGAAATGATTGTGCTGATGCGAAACCTGGTTGATAAATCGAATAAAATGCACTGGGGCATCTGGGATAAATCGGCTCAGGGAAGTTTTGAAATACGCGGAAAGAAACTCGGCATCATCGGTTACGGAAACATCGGCACGCAACTTTCTGTTTTAGCCGAATCGCTGGGTATGAATGTGCTTTATTATGATATTGAAGAAAAACTTGCACTCGGCAACGCTACCAAGTGTAAAACGTTGACAGAATTGCTTCAGAAAGCCGATGTCGTATCGTTGCATATTGACGGCCGTGAATCCAATACCCATTACATCGGTAAAAAAGAATTTGACCTGATGAAACAGGGGGTCATTTTCATCAACCTGAGCCGCGGACATGTGGTGGACATTGCCGCACTAAAACAGGCCATCGTATCAGGAAAAGTAGCCGGCTGCGCAATTGATGTCTTTCCGAATGAGCCGGTGAGCAACCAGGAAGAATTTGTTTCCGAACTGCGCGGGTTACCCAACACCCTCCTTACCCCGCATATTGGCGGAAGTACGCTCGAAGCACAGGAAAATATCGGCCACTTTGTGCCTGGAAAATTCCAGGATTACATCAACACGGGCAGCACATCCAACAGTGTCAATTTTCCCAACCTTACCCTCCCCACACTGGAGAACGCACACCGGCTTATTCACATTCATGAGAACGTACCCGGAATACTTGCCCGAATTAACCAGGTCCTGGCCAGCCATAACATCAACATTGTCGGGCAATACCTTAAAACAAACGACCTGATCGGTTACGTAATTACGGATATTGACAAGGAATATGACCCCGAGGTAATAAAAGAACTCCGCGGCATTGAGCACACCATAAAATTCCGGGTGCTCTACTAAGCTGAATGCAAGAAAAGTAAAAACCCACCGGATTTGGCGAGGTGTTTCTGAACCTCATAAAGACAGGTTTTGAGCTGCACGCACCCGCAACCTTCCACTGTTATCCTGCTCGCAAGAACGAGGCCCCGACTAAACCGCCAGGGTGAGGCCTGATTTTAGATGAATGCTTAACTCGGCATTGTTTTATTTGTTAGGTTCAGCAAACGTGTCCCAAATCCGAGTGGGAATTCGATTCAAACGTATGGAAAAGAGATTCACTGTTCAATATTGTAGAAGATATATTTTTTCATTAAGCATCGCTTCAGTAGTTTGGCCTGATTTTTATGCAACCGCTCATTAATTTCACACCTGGTCCTTCGCAACTTTATTTTACCGTACCGGATCATGTCCGGAAAGCTTTCCGAAACGGCATTCCGTCACTCTCACACCGGAGCAAATTGTTTGAGGAAATTTTTATCCGTACAACCACCGGACTACGAAACCTGTTGGGCATACCCGAAAATTTCTTCATTGTTTTTACCGGATCAGCCACTGAAATATGGGAACGTACGCTGCAAAATCTCGTGACGGAATGTTCTTTGCATTACGTTAACGGAGCCTTCAGCAAGCGCTTTTATGAAACTGCGCAGCAACTTGGCAAAAAGCCTCGCACAATTGCCATGCCGGAGGGTGAAGGATTTGCCACCGCTCTGACTGATGAGGATACGGAATTAATTGCTTTAACTCACAATGAAACGAGTACCGGTGTTTCACTTCCTATGGATTTTATAACCGAGGTCAGGAGTAAGCATAAAGAAGCCCTTATTGCCGTTGACGCAGTCTCATCCCTCCCTTACCCCGAATTTGATTTTTCCAAAATTGATTCCCTCTTCTTTTCAGTGCAAAAAGGATTCGGCCTGCCAGCCGGCCTGGGAGTTTGGATAGTTAACGAACGATGCCTTGAAAAAGCTGAGGAATTAAAATCTGCCGGTGTTTGCATCGGATCCTACCACAGCCTGCCCTCATTGGTGAGCCATGCCCGTAAAAATCAAACACCCGAAACTCCAAATGTACTGGGTATTTACCTGCTGGGCATGGTGGTGGAAGACATGCTGCGAAGAGGAATTAAAACCATACGAAATGAAACCGACTATAAAGCTGCCATTTTGTACCATGCTTTGGCAAGTAACCGTTTTACTAAACCCTTTGTAATCAATCCAAAATTTCAATCTAAAACAGTTATCGTTGCAGCTTGCGGGGAATACACCCAAGCCATCTCCAACTATTTGATACGCAATGGCATACTACCCGGTGAGGGGTATGGAGTTTTCAAAAGCTCGCAACTCAGGTTTGCAAACTTTCCGGCACACTCCAAAGAACAGGTTGAGAAACTCGTTGATCTGATTAATGCGTTTAATCCGAAAAACCAATAGTTAGAACTTAAACCATTAACATCAAGAATTGTCTAACTTGCACCACTCACCCTAACAACCTGTGGAAGACAAAGAGTTGCTGGCTAAAATCCGAAATCCTGAAACACGGAACTATGGCTTTAACATGCTGGTACGCACCTACCAGCAACGAGTGTATTACCATATCCGCAAAATGGTCATTGACCATGATGATGCCGATGACCTGACCCAGGAAGTTTTCATCAAAATCCATCGACATATCGGAAATTTCAGAGAAGACTCTCAACTGTTTACATGGATTTACCGCATCGCCACCAATGAATGCCTTACCTTCCTGCAAAAGAAAAAAAGACGTTTCTTCCTTCCCATTGGGGATACAACCGGTGAACTGGTTTCAAAAATCGATCTGGCACCGCACATTTCAGGTGACGAAATCCAAAAGAAATTACAGAAGGCCATTGTGCAATTACCCGAGAAACAACGCCTGGTTTTTAACATGAAATATTTTGACGATCTTTCGTATGAGCAGATAGCCGAAATCACCAACACCAGCATCGGGGCGCTGAAAGCCAGCTATCACCATGCGGTAAAAAAAATTGAAGAATTTTTAGAAGACTGATTAAACTTAACAATTCGAAAACAGTCCTATAAAAAAAGATGAAAAAACTAGAAGAAATACCGAAAAAAGGCATTTTCGAAGTACCCGATGGATATTTTGACCAGCTTCCGGGTATCATTCAGGCTCGCGTGGCTGAAAAAAATACTGAAACCAGGCCGTACTTCAGGTACGCATTGGCCTATGCGCTGCCGGTAGTCCTGCTGCTGGTGCTTGCGGTTATTTACCTGACACCGCAAAAAAGCCTGTCGGCCGAAGAGTTGTTGTCTTCGGTTAGTTCGGAAGAGCTGGTCGCTTACTTGGAGCAAAGTGAAATAAGCCTGGATGAGTTACTCGACTATGCCGACTACGATGAGGCGGTAGTTGAGGCAATTGAAGCAGAGGCATTTACCCAGCTACCCGTAGAGGCTATCGAAGATTTGGATATTGAACTTGATAATTTTTAAGTGTGCTATGAAAAAACTAATTCACTCCGTACTGTTGATTTTACTGGCCATGCCCTTGCACGCCCAGGAAGATCAGATTAAAGACCAAAAGGCACAGGAAAAAATCAAAGCCGCGCGCATCGCCTTCATTACCGAGCGCCTTGGCCTTACACCCGAAGAAGCAGAGAAGTTCTGGCCCGTGTATCATGAGTTTTCCGCCAGACGAAACGCCCTCCGCCAGGAGTTTGAACAGGCAAGGCGCAACCCCGATCCAAAACGAAGCCGTGAGGAAAATGAGCGGCAATTGCTGGAACTTAATTTTCAACTCAAACAACGGGAACTCGACCTCGAAAAGGAATACTCCGGAAGGATTTTGAATACCATCTCGGCTCAAAAACTTGTAGCCTTACGCCAGGCCGAGCAGGATTTCAGAAACATCATCATTAAACAAATTCAGCAACGCAAGTTACAAGAACAACGCAGACAGCAATTTCAGGAGCGCAATGAACAGCGGCTGCGCCAGCGAAACAACTAAGCATGGATGCACGGCATTAAAAGGTGGCTTACGTCAATCGTAGTGTCAGTGTCTTTGGGAACATATTCTCAAGACACTGACACATTATTGCTGAAAAACACCCCGCTGACAACCATGCGACCGTCCTTCCAAGGGGAGGGTAAAGGAAAAAAATTTCGAGGAGGCTGCTTCCAATAAAAAATTGACGCTCCATGGAACGGCGCCCTTCACGGCCTGGGCTCCGCCCTCACCATGGCCACCTTGCCCGAACGGACCAACTCGCGAATGCCCAGGGGCCGG
>CAYNIH010000040.1:0-14775 GCA_964397115.1 uncultured Roseivirgaceae bacterium
ATTACTACTTTTTGCTGCTTTTCTTTTTTGATTCTTCCACCCGCTTCCCTCCGCGGTGCTCGCCAAGAATAACCACATCTTTGGTTACTTCATACATTTTGGCATCCTGCATCATGGCCTCGTAAGTATCCCGGATGATGATGGTGCCGGGGGTCTTGGCGCCCTTATTACGTATTTCAATGTAAAATCCGTCTTTTTTCTTTTTTGGTACGGTAGGAGGTCTGCCCATTGCCTGTGAGTTAAGGTTTTTGATTTAGTAACCAATCTGTAAGTCAATTGGTTCGGAGTGCAAGATGGCAAAAAAGCCCGAATAATGGCATGGGTTTTACATCAGCAGTCAATAACATTTATGGCCGTTTGGGACGGACGATAAGCCTGACCAGTGTTTTCCGGTTCTCCATTATCGCTTCTGGTCGGGCATTCACAAAATACCGCATCGTGCTGGTATCAACTCCCTGAAGGGATAACTGGCGGAGGATTTCTTCCGCTTGTTTTCGTGTGCGGTTGTTATGCCAGGTATGTTCAACCACTACACTGTCGCGGTGGTAAATTTGTCCAAGTGAATCAATATCATCCAGTTGAATGATAACGGAATCGAGAGCCAATTCCGTTAAATCGGGACTGCTCTGAACGGAATCTTCTTCGTAACCAATAAGCAAGACCTGAAGCTCAAAGTCGAATTGCAGATTGCTTTTAATCAGGCGTGAAAGCCTCCGCAGTTCGGCATCAGCATCCTGCAATTTGGCGGAAAAGGGTTTAAACCGAAGGGCATCAAGCTCTAATTCATCACCGGCAGTCAATGGTTTTAAAATGGTGTTGATTCGCTGAAGATTTAGGTTGGCATTTTGGGTCAAATCAAACCGCCTAGAGAAGTAGGTAACGTTTCCGTTCTCCGGGTCAATTGATAATTCATATTCCGAGCCTTCTTTCAGGTATGCATAGTAAGCTCCGCTTTTTGAATCGGGTCTTCCGCTGAAAAAACGACTGTTGGTTCTCAGGTCGGTAATCGAAACGTAAGCCGGCATGATCCCTCCGGCCGGGTCTGTAACCGTTCCTTCGAGTTTCATTACACCTGCTGGCCGAAGGTTATCCGGAAAGAGGTATTCAACCAGTTCGCTTTTTGATTTCCCCGGAGAATCACGCAGCAGGTATCGCCCGTTCGACATTACGCTTACAAACTGATCGTCTTTTTCGGTATTGACAAAATCAAGCGGAACAGGGACTGACCAGTTACCGTCCTTAAGTTTTGTCATGTACAAATCCATTCCGCCCTTGTTTGGTAAAATTTTATCTGAAGAAAAAATCAGCGTTTCGGCATCGGCCATGATACGAGGTATTTGTGAGTTCCCGCTATTGATTTGTGCGGGCAACTCGGTGGGTTCTCCCCAGCGGCCACCGGGTCCTTTTTTGGCCATAAATATTTTACAGTTTTCTGCTTTGGTTGCATTCATTTTCTCGCAACGCATAAAATACAGGGTATTACCATCTGGTGTAAAACTTGGGCAACCTTCATGGCCCTTTGAGTTAATGGGCATATACAGGTTTTCAAGTTCACCCCACGAATTGGCCTTGAGGCTTCCCTGCCAGATGTCATAACCGCCAACCCCGCCCGATTTAATGGAGGTAATGTAGATGGTTTTGCCGTCAGCGCTAAGTGCGTAACCGCGCAGGTAGTTTAGCGGGTTGTTGATGTGCCTGGGCATAGCCACCGGTTCTTTCCAGTCACCGCCTGCCCGCTGGGTGAAGAAAATGGTTGGCTGGCTCCCTTCTGAATAGTCGGAAATGTATATCAGGGTACTGCCGTCTGTGCTGATAAAGGGAGCCGATACGTTAATGGAGGGATGGTTGATCGTCAAGGGCAGCTTTCGCATTTTTGCCTGCGAAAATCCGTAAAAGGAAAGAATTATTCCGAATACGATTGAACCCGCTTTTTTCATACGCTTTTAAAATTAGTTAAATCTTTAAGCAAATTCATTGCCGTATCTTCAGGTTTCTTTCGTACCGATGTAGTAACTTGGGCAGTCGCTGACAAATTGAATGATACAGGTAATTCCTTCCATAGCCATCCGCAAGGGGCAGGTGGTAAAAATGCGCAAAGGCGAACCGGCCAGCGAAAAGGCCTATGGGGAAAATCCGCTTGATTTGGCAAAGCGGTTTGAAGAGCACGGCATCGAGGTAGTTCACCTCGTTGATCTGGATGGAGCCGAGCGTGGCGCACCGGTTAACTATCATATTGTTGAACAGATTGCCGGTTACACCAACCTGAAGATTGATTTTACCGGAGGCATTTCCACCGATGGCGACATCAGCAAGGCCTACGAAGCTGGAGCTGATTACATTACCGCCTCCAGCATAGCCATTTCCAATCCTGAATTGTTTGCCAGTTGGATTGTATCCTATGGCCGCGAGAAAATTACCTTGGGTGCAGATGTTACGGATGTAACTACCAAAAAACTGTTGTTCAGAGGCTGGCAGAAAAAATCAGAACTTACCCTGTTCGAGCATCTCGATTATTTTTATTCACGGGGGTTAAAGTATGTGAAATCAACCGATGTGTCGCGTGATGGTGTGCTGGAAGGCCCTGCCTTTGGCTTTTACCGCGAAATACGCGAACGCTTTCCTGAAATTTGTGTGCTGGCAAGCGGGGGGGTACGCGGTATTGACGACATTAAACAACTAAACGACATGGGACTCTTTGCCGTGATTTTCGGTAAGGCATACTATGAAGGCATCCTGAAACTGAAAGATATTGAGCACTTCATCGCTCAGGCTAAAGTAAAACCCTGAAGCAGGTTTTCCTCTCCAGGGCTTTAGCTATGGTTTTTCAGCTACGATAAGTAAACAGTTAGCTCAAACGTTATATCCAGGTCGGTTTCACCATCCAATGAGGTGGAAGTAGCTGATTTAATGCCAGGTTGATGCTTTAGCACAATGCGGAATGATTTGCCGGATACTTCAACATTGTCTGTGACCCAGCGTGTTAACAAACCGAGCGGCCGGCCATTTACGTCTTCGTCCTGATAGTTTATAGGGCCTGTCGGGGTAGAAGCATTGTCTTTAATGTTTCCGGTTCCGGTTGGCGAGGAGAACACACCATCTGAAAAGCGAAAGAAGAATTGGTGCTCATCGGCCTCTTCTTCAACTTCTGCGGTAATATCGTATCCTTCATCAGAAGGATCGAGCAAACCGTTAATCAGTTCAATGGAGAGGTCGTAGGTAGTTGATTGCGTCAGCATAATGGGTCCGTCAACCACCAGGCTCTGGGGCCCATCTCCGTCTGGGTCAGTAGCAGTAACCACTACCGTGCTTCCGGTAGTCAGCGGGGTAAAGGTGAGTGTTACCTGGGTAATCAGTTCAGGCGTGTTTTCTTTAGCCGGGTCATCATCACAGCCGGTAAGCAGCGTGAGGAGTGCAAGCAGTGCCAACAACGAAAATCGGTCGATCAATTTCATAGGAGTAGATTTAATTGCAATAATATAGTGCCAATGGGGCAAATCTCAAAAACTGATTTTTAGTGCAAGGCTAAGGTTTCTGCCGGCTTCATCGGCATAATAGCGCATCCGGTTGGTGTATTCCCGATAGGTTTCGTTGAGCAGGTTCGCGGCCCGAAGGTGGATATCCAATTTTGAATGGTTCAGTGTATACGAAAAACCCGCCTGAAGGCTAAGCAGAAAATAAGCCGGAGGTGCGGGCACAAAGTCGAAATTCCGGTTGTCGTTTTCAAAAGGGTCTTGCTGTTGCTCATAGGCATCCAATATTTCATCTATTGTGATTACCCGTGGAGCTCTGCGTTGCTCATCCATGTAGGTGCCGGAGGCTTCAGCAGAAAAAACAGGGCCTCCCTTTCGCAAGGGTATTGACCATTCAAGTCCCAATTCATACCGGTTGGGCGGAATGTAAATCAGGTAATCCTGGTTGGAACGGTCGGCAGCTCGAAGCAAGGAAACTTTTCCGGAGACATCCAGATTTTTTGCTGCTTGAATTTTACCGAACAGGTCGGCACCCACAAAGGTGGCATTGGTTTGGGTGTAGCGAAAGTACGGATAAACGCCTCGCACGGTTTGTGTAACGCCATAAGGCCTAAGGTAGATGAAGTTAGCGATGTAGTTTACATAGCCGGTTACTTCAGTAATGAAGTGGTTTTTGGAGATGCGCCAGGTGTTTACCCATTTCAGCGCTTTTTCGTTTTTGAAGTGCACTGCGTTAATGTCCAGTACCTGGCCGGTGGTTTCATCGAGAAGCAAGCCATATTCAATTGCAGCAGCACTTTGGTGCACGCCAAAACTGTATAACTCCGAAACGTGAGGCGGCCTCCACGAACTGGCCAGGTTAGTTATGATGGAAGATTGGTTGTGGAATGAACGCGAAGCACCGATGGAAAAGCCAGCGTTGCCCAAAGAATATGAACTGCGGTACAGCCGGTTGGCAAAATCATAGCCCACTACATCGTAATGCCGGTAATCATAGCGGGCGCCTAAGTCAATGGCCCAGTGTTCAAGTGTCCATTTTCTCGCATAAAACATTCCGCCTGAGAAACTTGTAAAATCCGGAATAAACGGAATGCGCTGCGTTCCGGGCAGGTTGTTGTTAATCTGCGCGATGAAGTTGATGCCGGCATTTGACGAATATTTTTTTGGAGTGTGCTGCTGCCATTCAACATCAAGGGTGTGGGTAGTTAACTCCAAATCAATGGCCGGAATGGAATTCAGTAAGTCCCTGCGGATATCAAACTCTTGCCGGATATTATACTGAAAACCATATTGCAGTTTCAGGTCGCCCAAATCGGTGTGCAGGTGGCCGTTTGCTTTCAACAGGTTATGCGCAACTTTTTGGCGCGGATTTTCAATGGAATAGGTGAACGGCCTGGTGTATTGCGGAGGCTCCCGATTTATGGCGTTCCGAAGATCTTCCGTACTGCTGATGGAACTTCCCTTAAGGATCCCAAGTTCGGTTTGAAACCGACTGAAGAACAAGTCAATGCCCTTTGATTTTTTATGAATACCGGCAGCCACCGAAAAGTTTAATTCGGTGAATCCCGTATTGCTGAGCACGTAATCAGGCGTATTGGCATCGCCAGACCTTCGCGCTGTCCCTTGTATCCGCCAGCCAAATCCCTCAACGCTGTTACTTCCTCCTTCAACCATGCCTGAAAAAGTAACTGCCCGTCCGTTGGTTTGAGCCACTCCGTTAATTTCTCCTCCAGTGCCTTTTTGGGTAGGCAATTCAGCCGGATTAACCACCACTACTCCCCCAAGGGCATCGGTTCCGTATTTGATGGCCGAGGCGTCTTTTATCACGATGATATTCGAAGCAATGAAGGGATCAATTTCTGGTGCGTGTTCAGCGCCCCATTGTTGTCCTTCTTGCCGGATGCCGTTGTTTAATATGAGAATACGCTGACTGTGCAGCCCATGAATAACGGGTTTGAAAATTGATGGCCCCGTTTGAATAATCGAGACTCCTGAAATTTTTTTCAACGATTCGCCCAGCGAAAGGCCGCGGACTTTATCCAACGCTTTTCCGCTGATGGCCAGGTAGGTATTGCTGCGAGAGGTATGGTAAAAATGATCGTGAACCTCTACGGTTTCCAGCAAGGTTTTTTGAACCGCAAGTACAACGGTTAATGGGCCTGACGATGGAATAACGACCGAGGACTCATAAGGTATAAACCCTACAAAGCGAATGCGCAGGGTATAGGTTCCTTCGCAAACCTGTTCGAACCGGAATTTTCCCTCGTTGTCGGTAACCGTTACAAAGCCCGGCAGCAGTTCAACAGTTGCTCCGGCAAGGCGTTCGGAAGTTTCAGTAACTACGGTACCGAATACCTGCTGCGTACAAGGCTGGCTATGTACGCGAATTAAGGGGAGTAACAGCAAGACTACAGTAACCGGTTTCACTTAATGCAACAAGGTTGCAAAATTAATACATTACCGGAAAGAGCCCAAGGTAAAAGAATTAATCTACGATATCGGAAAGCTTAAACCGTTGGATGATGTAGTAGAGGAAATTGAATGACAGGATATCGGTTTGTGTATTTTCGTTTTTTGCATCCGGCTTCTGCTGGGACGCAGGTTTTAATACAACAGAATCGGGCTGGTGCTCGCGGCTGCTGCTGAACGACTTTGAAAGGATGGGTTTATTTTCCGGTTCGGCAGGGTCAATGTTTTCAGTGCGCTCTCCCCGTACCGGACCCAGTTCCTCCTGAGCCAAAGCAGGGGAGTGCTTTACCATCATCAGGGTGACGAGCATAAACGCGGGGCTGATCAGGAACAGGTTTTTCATTAACTGATGAAGTGTAAACGCAGAATTTTGAACTTCAGTTACAGGAAAGGTAAAAATTTAGTTTGGATAATGCTTCTAAAATTAGACGGATTACCGGCCACATTAGACGGAAAGGCGATTTTTACCCCTATTTTTGGCATGGTATGACTATTTCATGGGAAGATTTTGAGAAAATAGATATCCGGGCCGGTACGGTGGTCCGGGCCGAACCATTTCCCAAAGCCCGCAACCCTGCAATTAAACTATGGGTTGATTTGGGTGAACTGGGCATAAAGAAATCCAGTGCACAACTCACTGCCCTTTACACGCCTGAGCAGTTGGTTGGAAGACAGGTTATTTGCGTGGTCAACTTCCCGCCCCGGCAAATTTCCGATTTCATGTCGGAAGTTTTGGTTACCGGTTTTCCTGATGAACTTAACCGGGTGGTACTCTCTTCCGTTGAGCGGCCGGTACCCAATGGAGCGCGACTTTTCTAACCATGCAGTTTTCGGCATTAACCACAATAACTCAAGGAAAACTGATTGCGCTGCATCGCGATCAGCCTGTAATTACGTTGATAACTGACAGCCGGAAAGCTGTGGTGGCAGAAGGATCCGTTTTCTTCGCTATTCGCGGTGAGCGCCACGATGGACACAGGTTTATCAAGGCCCTCTATGAATCGAGGATCACGCAATTTGTTGTTGAGTCCGATTTGGAGTGGAAGAACTTTCCGGAAGCCAATGTGCTTCTGGTTTCTTCAACAATTAAAGCGTTACAACAAATTGCAGGGCATCATCGTCAGCAATTTACCCTGCCGGTTATTGGCATTACTGGCAGCAACGGAAAAACCATTGTAAAGGAGTGGTTGTACCAGTTGCTTGCACCCGATTACAAAATTGTTAAAAATCCGGGCAGCTACAATTCGCAAACAGGCGTTCCTCTTTCGGTATGGCAACTGCAACCCCATCATCAGTTGGGCATATTCGAAGCGGGTATCAGTAAGCCGGGCGAAATGGAAAACCTGCAGCCGGTGATTAACCCCACGTATGGAATCTTTACAACGATCGGGTCGGCTCACGATGAACATTTTGAAAACCGGCAGCAAAAAATAGAGGAGAAACTTAAGCTATTTACGAACGTAAAAAAACTAATCTTTTCAACCCATTATACCGATTTACATCGTGCAGTAAAAAGAAAGGCTATACCTGCAGTTAGTTGGGGAACTTCGCCCGATGCCGATTTACCGGTACGCAAACAACCGGGTGGTTATGACATCCTGTGGAAGCAACAATGGTGTCGTTTGCAGTTTCCTTTTAATGATGAAGCAGGAATGGAAAATGCCATGCACGGTGTTGCCCTGATGTTGCTCTTTGGCTATGAACCTGAGGTCATTCAACAGCGGCTTGCGGCCCTCCGGTCGGTACCGATGCGACTTGAACTCAAGGAGGGCATCAACGGAAGCCTGGTTATTGACGATGCCTACAATAACGACCTTGCCGGTTTGCAGATAAGCCTGGATTTTCTTGCTCACCAGCAGCAACGAAGAAAACATACAGTAATTCTTTCGGATATTCTCCAGTCAGGGTTGGATGAGGAAGCCTTAACACAAACCATTGCCAATAAAATCCATGCCGGCCAGGTGCATCGGTTTATAGGAATTGGCCATGTATTGAGCCGGCATAAAAAGGTTTTCACCCGTCCATCGGCATTTTTTCTGACCCCTGAAGAATTTATCAAGCACTTTTCAGGCGATGACTTTTCGGATGAAGTGATCCTGGTAAAAGGCTCCCGCCCTTTTCAGTTTGAACGGATTACGGCCTTGTTGCAGCGAAGGGTTCATGGAACCGTACTGGAAATTGATTTGGGAGCGGTAGTGCAGAACCTGAATTATTTCAAAGCCAGACTGAAGCCTGAAACAAAGCTGATGGTGATGGTAAAAGCGTTGGCCTATGGCAGCGGAAGTGTACAGGTGGCCAACCTGCTGCAGTATCACCGGGTACATTACCTGGGCGTGGCCTATGCCGATGAAGGGGCTGAATTAAGGCGGCACAACATTACCCTTCCGGTTATGGTGATGAATCCATCGGCAGAAAGTTTTGAGAGTTTGCTAACCCATAACTTGGAGCCTTCCCTTTACAGTTTAAGTATTCTCAGGGAATTGATTCGTTTTCTCGATGGCCGGCCAATGTCCATCCACCTGAAACTGGATACAGGCATGCACCGGCTTGGTGTTGAGGAGGAAGACTTGCCTGAATTATCGGAGTTGTTGGCTCATCACCGCAACCTGCGGGTGGCAAGCGTTTTCAGTCATTTGTCGGGAGCCGATGACAAACAATTTGATTCGTTTACTGCTCAGCAAGCCGACAGGTTTCTAACCATGGCGGCCCAACTTGAGCAGATACTGGGATACACCGTGCCACGCCACCTGGTAAATACATCGGGCATCCTGCGGTTCCCTCAGTATCATTTTGATATGGTGCGGCTCGGTATCGGATTATATGGCATAGACCCCGTTTCGGAAGGACACCCGTTAAAGCAGGCCGTAACACTTAAAACTACCATATCGCAAATCCGGACTGTTAACGCAGGCGAAAGCGTGGGGTATTCCCGCAAAGGAATCTCCGATAAGGTCAGGGAAATTGCCACCATTGCCATCGGGTATGCCGATGGGTACAGCCGCGCCTTTAGTAATGGCAAGGGAGTGGTGCTGGTAAACGGAAAACCGGCCCCTGTAGTAGGCAATGTGTGTATGGACATGACGATGATAGACGTAACCGGTCTGAAGGCAAAGGAAGGAGATGCGGTGGTTATCTTTGGCGAAGGGTTGCCGGTTACGGAAGTTGCCCAGTGTATTGGAACCATTCCATACGAGGTACTGACCAATACCAGTGATCGGGTAAGGAGGGTGTTTGTAGCAGAGGGGATTTAAGAAGAAGGAAAATTTCTCTTCAGCTAAACGTTGTGTTGGCCCAGGTAAAAAATTCGGTAAGTGTAAAGACCATTATTTCTTTGTAACCGCCATCTTGTGTAGCATATTTCTTTCGGCTAACAGCGTCTTTCAACCACTTAATTGCACCGGGTTTCCATCCGGCACCGTCAATTAGAATCATAACGGATTTTTCGGGCATTGCTTCAATTACATTCAGGTACAGGTATGGAAGTTTTTCATCTACCGAGCCCGCAACCTGCTGCCATTTGCACTCAATGCGAATCTGTAACTGATGGGTTTTCGACAAGAGCAAAAATTCGGTATTTCCTTTGTGCCCGTATATGGTTGTAAAGGGAACGTTTTCAAGAAGCAACTCTTCACTAAATTTTTCTTTGTTCTTCTTCCATATCCGGTACGCTACTAACTGAAATCCTTTTCCTGTCAGCACGCTCTTTACCGCCTGTTCCAGTTGATTCCCGGTAACATTACTTTTAGCACCCTTTTGCATTCAGCTCACCTCATAGTTTGTAACCAAAATTTCGTTTATGGCGCCCCGTTTTTTCGGGTTAGAATTGATCATGCGTTTAGCCGGAATGCGGGTGATGGTGTAACCCCGGTACAGAGTATCGAAAAAATTGTCGGAAGGGTCGTTGTTTTTTGGGTCGGAGTTGCTCAACATAACGTGTGCTCCAAGCTTGTCAAGTTGTTTAAAAAGTTTAGCCAGTTGAATCTGCTCCGGGTCGGCAAACGGCTGCCGGCTGTACGATTTAAAGTTGGCAGTATTGCTGATGGGCCGGTAGGGAGGATCGAAATAAACGAACGATTTGCTTTTCAAATCGGAAATTACTTGCCTGAAGTCGGCCCGTTTTATTTCGGCTATCTGTAATACCCGGTGCACGGCCAAGAGGTTTTCCTCATCACAAATGGTGGGGTTAACGTAATCGCCTGCCGGTGAATTAAACTCGCCTTTTGAGTTTACCCGGTAAAGGCCGTTGTAGCATGTTCGGTTAAGAAAGATCAGCTGAGCAGCCCGGGGAAACCATTGATCTGAATAGTTGTCGTAATCAATATTGAAGCGTTGCAGGTTGTAGTTGGCACGTTGCTCGTAAAAGAATTCTGTGCGTTTTTTTTTATCCAGTTTTAAGTAATTCCGCTCGTAGCGGTGGAGAAAATCAAGCAACTTGGAAACATCTTGCTGGAGAACACGGTAGGTGAGGATCAATTCTTCGTTGATGTCGTAGAGACAAGCGGAATCAATCGAATAGTTTTGGGCGATGTCGAAGAACACAGCTCCGCTGCCCAAAAAGGGTTCGTAAAAAGTTTTTATTTTTTTTTGTTTGAGCTGTTTTGGGTAAAACACCTGGAATTTTTCTATGAGTTGTCCCTTTCCTCCAGCCCATTTTAAAAACGGTTTAGCGGCAGCCCGTATTTCTTTTGCAGACTTTTCACCGGTTAAGCTTTTCTTTTTGATGTTAGGTTTAGCTCGGTAAGCCATACGCTGTACACTGGTATGAAGGGTAGATTAGGCGCTTTAAGAATAATTCCTTTGTGAATGCCGTTTCTTAATCCACCGGTTGGTTTTATCGCTTAAAGGTAGTGAATCGGTTATTTGGTTTAACCTGGCGTGGGAGTATGCCGGGTGGATGTTGTTACTTTTAGGCTTCCTTTAGCCGCAGCCAAGGTTCTTTTTCAAATCCCGATCAGGCAAAATACCCCAACCGGTTAAACTACTTCCTTCATTAGTCGGTTGAACACGTTGGGTTGCCTGGTCTTTCGGCTTCTTTTTTCTTGATTTATGGGGCTTGGTCTTTTTCATACAGCAAAACTAACACCTGACGGCCCTCATTGCACGACACATGCTTGGGGTATATATTTGCCTTGTTTAAAACAAATCTAAATAAGCTTTGAGCCGCACCCTTGCACACATGAAAAAAGGCGAAATTGGAGTTATTTCGGGGTTTTCAGATGAACAACTATCCATTAAGCTGATGGAAATGGGTTGTCTTCCGGGTGCTATGGTGCGCTTTAATTTTGCTGCACCCCTGGGAGATCCCATCTGCATTACGGTTGCGGGCTATGAACTTTCGCTCCGGTTGGAAGAAGCTGCAACGGTATTAATCGTAAACTAAATGGCGGAGCGGTTTATTATTTCACTGGCAGGCAATCCTAATTCGGGCAAGTCGTCTTTGTTTAATCACCTTACCGGCCTAAACCAGCATACGGCCAACTTTCCTGGTGTTACAGTAGAGAAACATGTTGGTGCTTGCAAGATGCCCGATGGTTCGGTTACAGAAATTGTGGATCTGCCCGGCATTTACAGCCTTTACCCCCGCAGCCTGGATGAACGCATTGTTTCAGAAGTATTGCTTAATCATCGTTCGCCCGATTGCCCGGATGTCGTGGTGGTGATTGCTGATGCCACCAACCTGAAGCGCAGTTTGTTGTTGCTTACACAGGTTATGGATGTTGGTTTGCCAACTGTACTCGCCCTCAATATGATGGATCTGGCTGCACGGGCCGGTGTAAGTTATGACATCCACCTGCTGCAGACCAAACTGGGGATACCCGTGCTGCCCATCAATGCGCGCACCGGCAGCGGGATAGAGGAGTTGAAGCAAGCGTTGCTGGGCAAGCCGAAGCCCGCCAGTCGACCGGTGTTTGCGTTGTATGAAGAAGCGCGAGGTGCAGTTAAAGAAATAATAGAAAAGCTTGGCGTGGATAACGATTACGAAGCCTACCAACTTTTGGAACAACCCCATGGGTTACAATTTCTGTCGGCAACTGATCGGGAGATACTTAATGAAGTACGGCAGCGCTACTCCATTTTTCCGGGCAAATATCATGGAGCCGAAACCATTGCCCGATACAGCTTTATCCAAAACCTGCTTGAAGAGGTTACCCTGAAGCCGGCCGATGAAGGCTGGAAGAAATACTCGCATCGCTTGGATAAAGTTTTAACGCACAAGTACTGGGGCATGCTCATTTTTTTCGGAGTCCTCTTCCTGATCTTTCAGTCAATTTTTTCTTGGGCAACTGTACCGATGGACTTGATTGACAGCTGGTTTGCATCTTTGAGCAACGACCTTCAGCATCGGTTACCGGAAGGGCCGGTCACCAACCTGCTTACCGAAGGGTTAATACCAGGAATAGGGGGTATTGTAATTTTTGTGCCGCAGATAGCCATTTTATTTGCGTTTATCTCATTATTGGAAGAAAGCGGCTACATGGCACGCGTGGTCTTTATGATGGATAAGATTATGCGGAAGTTTGGCCTTAACGGAAGGAGTGTGGTGCCGCTCATGTCAGGTGTTGCCTGCGCCATCCCCGCAATCCTCTCCACCCGGATGATTGATAACTGGAAGGAGCGTACGATTACCATTTTAGTAACCCCACTGATGAGTTGTTCCGCACGGATACCCGTGTTTACCATTTTAATTGCGCTGATTGTTCCACAACAAACCCTGTTTGGCTTCTTTAACCTTCAGGGCCTGCTATTAATGGGGTTGTACCTGCTGGGGTTCAGTGCAGCATTACTTTCGGCTTGGGTCTTCAGTAAACTGATTAACGTAAGTGAGCGGAGTTACCTGCTGATGGAAATGCCAACGTATCGGGTACCGAATTGGTCGAATGTAGGGTATACCATTCTGGATAAGACCAAAGCATTTATTTGGGAAGCGGGCAAAATCATCATCGCCATCTCCATTATTCTTTGGGTATTAGCCAGCTACGGTCCGGGGGATAAACTTGATAATGCCCGGGATTATGTGTTGCAGGAGGTGGCCAATCAGCCCCTGACGGTACAAGCCCTGGAGGATAGGGTTGCCGCGTACAAATTGGAGCACTCCTATGCCGGCATCATTGGCAAAGCGATGGAGCCGGTAATTACCCCACTGGGGTATGACTGGAAAATCGGGATAGCTTTGCTCACTTCCTTTGCGGCCCGTGAAGTATTTGTAGGCACCATGGCCACCATTTACAGCATCGGCAGTACTGATGATCAAGCGTCTATTAAAAGCCGTATGCAAGATGAGGTGAACGCTGAAACAGGCGGCCCCAGGTTTACCTTTGCGGTAGGACTGTCCCTGCTGTTGTTCTATACGTTTGCCATGCAGTGCATGAGTACCCTGGCAGTGGTTTACCGAGAAACAAAAAGCTGGAAATGGCCGCTTATTCAACTGGCGTACATGAGCCTACTGGCCTATGCTTCGGCCTTTGTTGCCTTTCAGGCGCTATCCTGAATTGCAGCATTCACGCAAAATTGCCGTATCTTTAAAAAACCATGTTTTAACCCATGAGCAACGACTATCAGTTCGGTCTCTTATACCTGGTGCACTTGCTGGTGAGTGCCGATGGTGTTATTGACGAGAAGGAACGCAAAGCACTTCAACGGATAAAGGAGCGCGAATCGATTTCGGACGACATATTTTCAACCTTTGAGCATGACATCCGGAGCCGCAGGGAGCGCGACATTTATCAGGCGGGCATTGAACGATTGAACAATTGTTCTGAGGAAGAGAAACTCAAAGCGTTTGTTATCCTCTACAAAATGTCGGAGGTGGATGGCCGGGTTCACGTAAAAGAGGTCAGGCTCTTATTGTATTCGATAAAAATGGCCGGTATTGAATTTGATGATGTGGTAAATGCTGCAGCAAAGGTGCAGGCATTTTAATTAGCCCGGCCAGGAACAACTTGTGTAACCCATTAAATTAAAAAGCCCCGTTTTCTGCGGGGCTTTTAATTGTGCATTTTTTATTTGGCGCCCTGCGGCTTCGGTGTAATGCCCATTTTTTTAAGCACCAGGTCGGAGATGTCTATTTTTTCATCGGCATAAAGCACCACATCGAGGCCGCTGATCTGGTTGTTGATAATAAGGTTGAACCCGTTTTCCTTGGCGGTTTCTTCAATGGCCTTACCTACTTTAGCATATACCGGCTCCATTAGCTGGGCTTGTTTCTTCTGAAAGTTGGCTTGGGAGTCTTGCTGTAGTTTTTCGATGTTGGCCTGCATTTGCTGCAGTTCGCGTTCGGTGTTCTGCCGTACAGCATCGGGAACGGTGGCACCGTATTGCTGGTATTCAGCCAGTTTTTTCTGAAACTCGGCCACCTTGGTATCAATTTGATTTTTAAGCTGGGTTTGCAAGGACTGAAGTTCTGATTCGATTTGACGGGCTTCTGGCATCTGGCTGAAAATGTATTCCACATCAGCATACCCGATTTTCTGTGATTGTGCCTGCGCAATTTGCACAGTGAATCCAAAAGCAACTAAAAAGACGAGTGTTCTCATTCCGGTAAAGTTAAATCAATAATTAGTTTTTAATTTTATCGTTGGTTTCGCCAAGGCCCAATTCTTCAAGCACAAAGTCAGTATAATCGTACCGCGGATCGGTATAAATCATCACTAACTCTCCCGATTTATCAAACACAATAGCGAGGTTATTTTTTTTTGCAACTTTATCTACGGCATCCCATACTTTGTCTTGGATGGGCTTTATCAGTTCTTGTTTTTTCAGAAAGACTAATCCCCCAAAACCAAAAACTTTTTTCTGATACTCCTTCAAATCCGCTTCCTTGCGGTTAATCAAATCC
>CAYNIH010000041.1:0-8985 GCA_964397115.1 uncultured Roseivirgaceae bacterium
TATTTTGGCTGGTCTTTTATCGAAGGCACCATGTTCTTATTTGTCGATGCCAAATATAATATCCAGTTGAAATGGCTACCTCTTCATTTGGTTAGAACTCTTTATGCGAGCAATGGTGAAGCGCAAGTGGCGAATTACCACAACCCAATTGTTGACAATTTTTTGTTAATTTTAATGCCAATAGGATTTATTCTTTCAATTACTTTGCTAACCTACTACCATTTTTCAAAATCAAACTTACCTCACCTGTCTGACTAATTAATATCCAAAATTAATGTTATGGTTAAAATTCTAATTGTCTTTAGTCTATCATTGCTAATTGCAATTTTCACAATCATCAAGGTGAATAGATCAAGTTTCAACAATGATACAAAGGTTTTGTTGTATATCATTTCAGTGCTTTTTCCTGTTGGTGGTTTGATTCTTTATTACATCTTAAATAAAAGAATTAATAGGGGCTAGGGATTTGTGTTATATGTCTAACCATAAATACAACACTACAAAAATCCTTTTCCTTATCCCGGCTCTGTTCAGCTTCACCGCATTACCCGGCCAGCCGCTTGCCGGGGTATATACCGGAAGGCTTAGGGAGCAGAATGTGGTTTTATCAATTTCAGAAAATGGTACTTCTGTAACGGGTAAATTATACCGCGATATAACGGATGTCCTTGTCTTTACCGGCACTTACGAAAACAACGCACTTACCGGCAGCCTTAGCTCCACCGGTGAAAAATGGCCGGTAGAGGGCAGCCTTACCAACCAACACCTGAACCTGACGATCACGGCCGGTTCCGATTCCAAAAAGTTTACCTCGGTAATGCAGAAAGTTTCAGCTAACCCCTCATACTCCGTGAAAAAAGCCTTCGACACATTCCGGTTTGACAAAGAACTTCTTGGTGAATGGCGGTTAATTCGGGTTGATGGTACCGATGGAATCCCGCGCTCAATCTCTCAAATTGCTAAGGGTCTAACCTATACGTTTTATAACAATGGAACATATAAAACCAACTCACCATACTTAGAAGAAGTTAAAAGAAAGTATAACATCAAAAATGCCGCTGACCCTTTAGGCAACTGGGAGACCCAAGGTAATCTGTTGTACCGGCTTGGTCCGTAGGCGGGCAAAGGAAGGGATGAGTCGTGGAATAAATACCGCGTACAGGGTGATACATTACTTATTTTTCACTCATCTGAGGTGTCCTACTATAGCAAAATCAAAAAGAAATAAGTGCAGCAAGCCTGATGGAGCAACCATGGGAGGACTATGGCATAGGTTGGTAACTTTGCTTAACTTACCGGCATGGCAAAGCATAACCTGCACAATAAAGTCAATGCCGCATTTTCAGCCTATTATGGAATGGGCTTTTTACTGGGCGGGATTATCCTTGTTGTAGCAACGGTGGTCATGCTGGTAAAATGGCTGATGGGTGATTCGGAGCACAGCGGGTTGAAGCTGGCGATTTTACTGGTTGCAGGCCTGGTTATGGGCGGCATAGGATACTCCCTCTTGCGCGTTGCCGATGAAGAAATGGAGAATTAAACGATGCTCCCTGAAGGTGTATTGAAAACGAATCTAAAACGTATTGCACTATTCCGGCAGTGCAATCCGGTACGTTTTCCCTTTCTTCACCCTCAACCGGTCATCGCGCAGCCAGGGGTTGTATCGCTTGAGCAATTTGTAATTCACGCCCTGCTGTTTGGAAAATCTAATCAGGTCAGGAATGGTTTCAGTTACTTCGATATACCGTAATTTTTCCTGCTGGTAAAGGTGCTTCGGGTTTACATTAAACCCGTATTTCGCTGGGTTTTCTATAATCTCTTTAATAGCAAGGATGCGGAATACATAGCGCGAAGTTTCATCCACCAGGTGCAGGTCGTAAAAACTATCTACCTGCTGATTCTCCAATGCGCGGGCCACCCCGGCAATACCGCGGTTATACGAAGCGGCCACGAGTGTCCAGTTGCCGAATTTTTTATACGCATTGTTCAGGTACTTACAGGCTGCCTCCGTTGCTTTTAACGGATCGTAGCGTTCATCCACTTCTTTTTCAATTTCAAGCCCTAATTCACGACCCGAAGTTTTAAGTAGCTGCCAGTAGCCTACCGCCTCTTTAGGCGAAATGTCGTTTAGCAAGCCCGATTCAATGAGGGGCAGGTATTTAAAGTCATCGGGGATGTTATGCTTGCGCAGAATTTCCTGCATCTGCGGCAGCCAGCGGTTGGCGCGTTTGATCAGAAAAATGGTGCTGCTATGCAGGTAGATATTAATCTGCAATTCGCGATCGAGCCGCTCCAGCACATCGGGAATATCGAGCGGAACAGGCTCGCCCGCAAAACTGAGCGAGGCTGGCAAATCGTAGGATACCGCCAGGTACCGGGGTATTTCGGCATCCCACTGCGATGGCGGCAGAATTCCTTCTTCCTGCTGCCGGTCTTGTCCGGCTTCAGCCAGCAGTTGCTTCACCCGGTCGTTGGAGTAGCGCACATAACCCAGCACAATAACCAGCGAAAGCAACGAGATAAGCAATGGAAAATTTTTCTCCAGCGTTTGCACCGGTATTGCTGTTAAAAATTCGGGGCCAGCAGGTACTTCGAATAAAAATCGTCAATCACTTTTACGGCATCTTCCGGTGTATCCACCAGGTTAAACAAATCCAGATCTTCTTCGCTGATCATGCCTTCTTCAATCAAAATTTCTTTCACCCACTTCAGCCAGCCCTGCCAGAATTTCTTGCCCACCATTACGATCGGGAAGCGCCCGATTTTCTTTGTTTGGATAAGTGTTAACGCTTCCGTTAGTTCATCGAGTGTGCCAAACCCGCCCGGCATAACCACAAACCCTTGTGAGTACTTGACAAACATGACCTTGCGCACAAAAAAGTAATCGAAGGTGATAAGCTTATCCGGATCAATGTAGGGATTTCCTTTTTGTTCGAATGGAAGAAAGATGTTTAGTCCTACCGACTTACCCCCTGCACGGTGCGCACCCCTGTTCCCGGCTTCCATAATGCCCGGTCCGCCTCCGGTAATTACGCCATAGCCATGCTGTACCAGTTGGTAGGCCAACTCTTCGGCAGTTTTGTAATACGCATGACCGGGCCTGGTGCGTGCCGATCCGAAGATGGTAACACACGGACCTATTTTGGCCAGCTTTTCCATGCCCTCTACAAATTCGCTCATTACCTTAAAAATCATCCAACTGTTTTCGCCTTTAATCTCCGACCAGTCCTTGTCTTTAAACGCTTTGCGGATGCGGTGTTCATCTTCAATGGCCTGTTGAATAAGTTCGGCTTTGGGATTGTTGTTTGCTTTCTTCTTTGACTTCATGGTAAAATTATCTGTTGAAAGATACAAGGATGTGTCCGACCCGGCAAACCGGTTGCTACTTCTTGTAAAGATCAAGCAAAGCGCTGTGCAAATCGGTAAAATGAAAGGTAAATCCTGCCCGCTGAATTTTTTCCGATGAGACGTAACTTCCGTTCAATATCATGTCTGCCATCTCACCAAGTGCAAGTTTCAACACAAAGGCCGGCACGGCAGGCAGGAACAATGGCTTTTTGAGTACTCGGGCAACTGCTTGTGTAAACTCCTTATTGGATACCGGCTGGACACCGGTGGCATTGTAAATACCAACGATTGCCTCATGTTCAAGTGCAAGTAAAAACATTCGGCACAAGTCGTCAATATGTATCCAGCTCATTAGTTGCCTGCCCGTGCCCAGTGGCGCGCCCACGCCAAAGCCTATCGGCTTCGTCATTTCCTTTAATGCACCTCCATCTTTACTCAGCACAATACCTATCCGCAAAATAACCGTTCGGATACCAAGGGCCTGAGCGGATTGCGCTTCACGCTCCCATGCAGTAACTACCTGAGCCAGAAAATCCTTTCCGGGTTTACTCTCTTCCGTAAACACTTCGTTGGATAGCCCGAAACCATACACTCCGATAGCAGAGGCAGAAACAAACGTGCTGACGTGGTGTGCACGTGTTTTCAGATGATGAATAAGCAATTGGGTTGATTTCACCCTGCTGTCCAGAATTTCGCGCTTTCGCTTTGCGGTCCATCGTTGGTCGGCCACGCCTGCACCTGCAAGGTGAATTACCGCACCAACACCATTAAATGCATTTTGGTCAAGCACTCCTGCCGGTATATCCCAGGCATAGGCAGGCACCTTTCCTTGTTTTGCTTTACGACTAAGATGAACAACTTCATAACCGTTTTCAAGCAGCAGGTTGGTGAGGCGACTGCCCACCAGGCCGGAAGCACCCGTTATCAATACTTTTTTTGGATTCAATTTTGTTAGTTTTGATTACTCAAATTAAGAAACATGACAATGCTGAGAAAGTTTATGGGATTGCTGTGTATAGCTTATGCTGTTACCGTTTCGGCCCAATCGGTTAAGGTTACTAAGGAAACTGCCCGCATAAAGGGAAAAAATGCCGATGGATACGAAGTAGAACTGGAGGGAACAGGCAGCGAAGTAAGCGAGGCATTATCGAAATACATCCGAACATTTGCCAAACTAAAACTGGGTGCCAACCCGCTGGCCACCAGCGAGGCAGTTATTGGCGGCATCCTTTACAAAAACCCGGTATATGCGCTAACGAAAGAGAAGAGCGACCGCACGGCAGCATGGATTGGAATACAAACAAACGATTGGCCTGCTGAGGAGTCAGAAAGGGTGATGAAGGAATTGGAAAAAATAACCTACACTTTTGGTGTTCAGTATTACCGCGATAAAATACAGGTGCAGATAGATGAGGCAACCCGTGCCCTGCAAGCTGTGGAAAAACAGCAGCAGCGATTGCTAACCGAGGACAAAAACCTGGCAATTAAACTGGAAAATAACCAGAAAGAAAAAGTACAACTTGAAAAGGCGCTGGATGTGAACCGCCTTGAGCACCTTACCCTGCTCACAAAAATAGACCAGAACAAAAAAAGCCGGGATTCACTGGCCATAGTACTGGAGCAGGTTAAAAAAGCGGTAGAAATGCACCGGGAAAAACAGCAAAAAGTAAATTAAATCCCCGGCTTTACCAGCCACTCGTGCCGGATGGTATCGTAATAGGTCCAGGCATTGGGCCACTCCAGGTAGGCATCGTTAAGCATGTAATGCTCTACGTTGCCGGTGCGCACCATGTGTTCAAACAATTCCATTCCTTTTTTACGAAGTTCTGCAAGATCGCCAACGGGGGTAACAAAGATTTCTTCGAATCGCACGATTTGATTTTTGTTATCCAACCTGAATTTACCCCCTACACCCCGAAGCGTTCCCTCCACGCTTCGGGCTGGCCTGATAATAAAGTAATGGTAATTGCCTGATTCATCCTGATACAATTTCTCGAATCTGAATTTAGGCAAAGACCTCACATAAAATTTCCTGAACTCAGCATGAAACCGGGTATCCCAGGCTGCTCCGGGAGGTCGAACATAAATAAAGGTAATCATATCGGTCAGAAGGGTATCCCGTTGTTGTAAATCGAAATAGGTTGACGGGTCGTACTTATCCGAGCATGAAGCCAGGCTGAACAATGTAAGCATCAAATAGCCGTACCAAACATGTTTCATGGACTTAAAAATAGAAATAAAAAAAGTCGGGATTTAGCATCCCGACTTTTTGATGATTTCTAAAAATCGCTTAGTTATTATAGTTGGTGTTGCGTGGATCAAAATTGGTCCATCCACCGGCTGTCCAATCGGTTGCACCAAATGCACCGATATAGTTAACCGTAGTATTGAAGAACGATCCGGCTGCAGGGCAGTTAGCCCACAGATTCGTTTTGTTCAACAAGATTGACCCGCTGTTAGGCAGAAAGGAAGGTGTACCCAGGTCGAACAGCGTAGAAGAAATTCCAAGATCGGTCCACTTGTCTTCAATTACGTTACCGAAAGACGATGTGAGGAACCAGGTTTGAGCCGGATCAGTACCGATATCACCGGTGGTAGCGAACATGAACCCTCTCGGCAACTGAGGATTTTGCGTGTTGGTACCAAAAGGAAGTCCTGAAATATCATCCTCCAGCGTTGTTGCAACTGATCCATACCCGTTGCCACCCCAGTTATCAACACCGGCAATGTACACATTGCGCAATTGTAGATCGCCGTTTTGGGCGTTGGTCTTTGTACCCGATCCGTCAATGAAAATGCCGTTGGGATAGCCAGTCATCACAGAGTTGTAAATTTTGAGCTTGTTATTCCTGCGCAGGTGAGCGGCATTCTGGAAGTTATCCTGAATGTTGAGATCGCTTGTTTTCTTAGGACCAATGATGGTTACGTTGGCAAATACACCTGAAGTGAAGGGGGTAGCGCCAGATCCACTTCCGTCATTATCTACTTCAAATCCGTTAGAGCCCGACTGGTCGGCCAAGGTATTATCGCGGATACCGATCGCCCATTGTACATTACCAGACCATCCGAAGTCCACATCAAAGTCGTCATCCAGACCACGATAAGCAATAAGGTATTTTGCATTTACCGTACCGCCAAACCACTCATACTGGTCATCGAGGCCATACGATGCCTGAACATATTCAATGGTAGTACCATTCCCTACGCTTCCAAGGGTAAGGGAGTTCACTTCCTGGTTCGGGTTGATGGGTGTACCGGCAAACTCAATTCGAACATATTTTAATGAACCAGAGTTATCCGTATCCGGGTTTGAGATGGGAGTGTCTCCAACACCGTGGAAAGCACCATAATTACCTTCCAGTTCGGCATTCGCACTTTGGTTGTTGGTTGCACGGCCAACGATCACCAGTCCTCCCCAGTCACCAGGGTTACGGGTTCCGGGGGCTTTAGAAGAGGTGAATACGATGGGATTGTCTACCGTGCCATTGGCTACAATTTTATTTCCACGTTGAACAATTAATGTACCCGGAGGGGTGGAGCCGCTCTTCGGTAACCCTTGAATTATTGTTCCGGGTTCAATTGTCAGGGTAACGTTGGTAATATCCGTTCCGCCCGAGCGTTTGGCATCATCACCCACGCGCACGTAACCTTCAAGCCTGTAAATTTTGTCGCTCGTCCACGTGGTATTGGCGTTTATAACACCTGTTACTGTTACAACGGTTTTACTGGATACCGTAACGGCATATGAGGCAATCGCAGATGACTTACCTTTTAAATCAGTTGCCACCAGAGTAAAGTTGGTTACCGTGCCCACGGGTAAATTTTCAACCTCATAAGTTAGGGTATAGGCAGCTTCCTTCTCTCCGGCATAGGTTTCGGTATCAAAAGCAGCACCGTTTTTCAACACCACTACTTCATCTAAACCGCCCGGAGCATCAATGGTCACCTCAACAGATGCATCTGCACCGACAATTCCGGTAAATGAGGAACTTGCCAAGGTAATAGAGGGAGCCGCAGGTTCGGGGTCATCACTGCCGCAGGATGATAAATACACAAGGCTGGTTGCAAGGGCGGCAAAAGTCATCAGACCACGCCAGGTAAACGTTACTTTTTTCATGTTTATGGGTTTAATTACACGTTTCAAAAGTTGCCCAAAGCTATCCGACCCCTGTTAACTGAATGTTAACAGGGGTCGAACTTTAGGTTACCAATGCTTCGTTAAGGTTAACTGAACCTTACCACACCCGGTACGTAAATCCAAGGGTAAAGAGCGAACCGAAGCGGTTCTCCTGAACAATCTGGTCTCTTTTTCGGTCAAAGATTCCATCGCGGTTACCATCTTGAATAAGCATATATTTTTGATTCAGGATATCTGCAAGTGTAAGTTTACCTTGCAGGCGTTCACCAAACCGTTTGGTAAGGCTGATATCAATTACATTGCGTGGCATTTCATAAATATCTTCATAGAGGGCATCGCCCATATCGGTATATCCACCTACCGCAAACAACCTTCTTCCCACTACATTATATAATAAAGATACCTGTAGTCCGGATTCATCGTTCTGATAATACACCCCTGCATTGACTACATAGGGTGACTGCCCCATAAGCGGGCGCTCGGGCTGCGTACCCACGTCAACCGAACTTTTTGAAAGTGCCGTGTTAAAAAGCAGGTTCAGGTTATCTATAAATTTACTGGAGGTAAGGCCGGCTAACGATTTGCGAATATCCAATTCCACTCCGTATACGTGAGCCGCGGTGGCATTGGCATAGCGGAATCCTTTAGCCCCCTGCGAACCTGCACCGGGTACATAAACGGCTTCAATGGCATCGGTAAAGTCTTTGTAAAAACCTCCGAAGGTTATCATTTCGGTTTTAGAAGGGTACCACTCCCAGCGCAAATCGTAGTTCTGAATTTTTGCCGTTCTCAGGTTAGGTTCACCGCTGTACACCCAGTTGAACTCGAAATCATAGAAACTGAAAGGCGCGATCTCCCGGAACTCCGGCCGATTAAGCGTTTGGCCATAAGTGGCGCGGATGAGCATATTCTCTGTAAAGTTAAAGGAGAGGTTGGCCGAGGGTAACACCCGGTTAACCGCAACCTCCTGATCAATGTCATCACCTGTCTTGGTGGCGGTTGAAAGAATTTGAAGGTTATCCTCTACGCGCACCCCGCCTGAAAAGGTTACCTTTTTGCCAAATGGCAATGACAAGCCGGCATAATAGGCCTTTAACTCATTGCTTGAAATGTATGAGTCACTGCCATTGGTTTGTTCATCTATGATAAGTCCATCGCCAGTGGTGGGGTAAATATTTTCAGGGGCAAAAAGATCTTCGATGGGCAAATACTCCAAGTCGCTATTCCAGGTAAATGCATCACGGGCGTAACCCAGGTTTCGGGCAATGAAGGAGCGGTCTTTTTTATCATAAAACACGCCAGCCGAAATAACCGGTAAAAAGTTTTCGGTTACTTCAATGGTATGATCAATTCCGATCGAGCCGGAATAGCTGTCTTCGGTCATATCGCCATAAAAGCGACCAAGGAAATAAACCTGAGCGGCACTTACCGGAACATAGGTTCGTTCAGTACCCGATTGCTGGTCAAGGTCGCGCCTGTACCTGCGGTTGTCGGGAATA
>CAYNIH010000041.1:8995-14549 GCA_964397115.1 uncultured Roseivirgaceae bacterium
CCCAGTTTATATTGGTGCGACCATCAAACAGCTTGTGTTTGCCCAGCAACTGACCTGAGTAAACCCCCCTGAAAATTTCCTGAAAGCCGCCCCACTGCCCGTAAAAGTTACCTTCAAAATTTTGCCCACTCCTGAAAATATACTGGGAGTTGTTAATCTGGTTATACAGGTTTTTAAATTCGATGGTATGGTTGTCGTTAAGTTTAAATGCCCAGTTGAACAAAATACCCGTTCTGGAATTCTGGTTATTCTGATCGTCAGAATAATCGTAAATCAGAGAAGGCATATCGTTAATCTCATCGTACTGATTAAAGTCTTTCCTGCGTACATCAAACCGGTTGCGATTATTGCTCCAGTTCACTGCAGTAATATTGCCCACTTCGATGTTCTTGATCCGGAAACGGAAGTTTGCGGTAAGGCTGGCGCTTTGATCGAGAAAAGAATTAATCTGCTCAGGTACCCAGTTATTACTAAGCGAAAGCGCGGCCTGACGCAGAGAAGTTTCATTGGTGATACCACGAAGATCGGTAGGGAAACCCTCGGGCAAATCGTTAATGCCTCCATTGAAGCCAAAATCCTGTAATGGATCGCGCTTGCTCTGATAAAAATCACCGAAAGTGGAACCCGACCGGTAACCCAGGGAGTAACCAAAGGTAACACTGTTCTCATCCGGGATGCTTTTGGTTGTAATTTTTACAACGCCACCGGCAAAATCGCCAGGAAGTTCCGGTGAAGGGCTTTTGAAAATCAGCAGTTGGTCGATCTGGCCACTGGGGATCACATCAAAGGCAAACGATCTGCGGTCGGCCTCCATACTGGGTGCATACGCGCCATGCAGCATGGTTACATTGTAGCGCTCGCTGGCACCGCGAATGACAATATAGCGGCCGCCCATAATGGTAACACCGGGTATGCGCTTAACCACTTCAGCGGCATCGCGATCAGGCGAGCGGGTAATCATTTCGGCCGAAATGCCGCTAACCACCAGTTTGCTTTCGCGAATGGATGAAAGCAGTGCAAAATCGTTGTCAATTGTACGGGTGCCCCGCACGACCACCTCACTTAATTCCGATACATCTTCGGAAAGCTGTACATCAATGGAAACCCGCTTACCGTTATCCACCGTCACATCGTTTACGATATGTGTTTTGTAGGTAACAAATGAAATTTGCAGCACATAATTACCCGCTGCGACATTGTTAATCAAAAATTTACCATCCAAATCCGTTGAGGAGCCGAGTTGGGTTCCTTGAATAAGAACATTAGCCCCAATTATGGGCTCACCCGTGACGGCATCCTTAACGGTGCCGCCAATAGAACCCTGGCCAAATGCCAAAACACCTATAGTTGAAAGAATGGAGAAGGCAAGTGTAAATTTTTTTATCATGATTACCGGTAAGCTTAGGTTAATTTCCCGGCAAAGGTCTTGTTCTACTATTACCCCACCCGCAAGCCATTGTTACCAAATTGTTAAACGGGCGAATGGGGGCTAACTAGCTGATTTACAGGTAAATCAAATTTTAGGATGAAAACAAAACAGGGCATTTTGTTACAGTGCTGTTAACCAGTTTAAAAAATCCTTACGGCTGCGTTAAGCCAACGATTATTTTACAATGGGCACTTTACCCAAGAGGGCCTTAATGATGTCGGTTGTTTTAACGTTGTCGGCTTCGGCCTCGTAGTTGAGGATTATCCGGTGATTCATCACATCCAGCGCTACTTCTTTAATGTCTTCGGGTAACACATAATCACGGCCCTCCATGTAGGCTGCGGCTTTAGCCGCCAGATTAAGGTTAATGCTGGCCCGGGGCGAAGCGCCAAACTGAATGTAGGGAGCCTGTTCATTGAGTTTATATTCCAGCGGCTTGCGGGTTGCCCATACCAGTTCAATAATGTAGCGCTCCAGCGATTCGGAAATCTTCACTTTGTTTACCTCTTCGCGAATGCTAAAAATATCTTCTTTGGTAAGTACCGGATTCACCGCGAAATCAAACTTCATGTTGGCAATTCTGCGCATTACCTCAAGTTCCTGCTCCTTGCTGGGGTAATCCACAAAGACTTTCATCATGAACCGATCAATTTGCGCCTCGGGCAGCGGATAGGTCCCTTCGTTTTCAACCGGGTTTTGGGTAGCCAGTACCAGAAACGGCTTGTCGAGTGCAAAGGTAGTTTCACCAATGGTAACCTGCTTTTCCTGCATGGCCTCCAGCAGGGCAGACTGTACTTTTGCCGGAGACCGGTTAATTTCATCGGCTAGGATGATGTTAGCGAAAATAGGGCCTTTCTTCACCTCAAACTTTCCTTCCTTCTGGTTGTAGATCATGGTGCCCACCAAATCGGCCGGCAGCAAATCGGGGGTAAACTGAATGCGCGAAAAATCAAGATGCAGCACCCGGGCAAGCGTGCTAACAGTTAATGTTTTGGCTAACCCCGGAACACCTTCAAGTAATATGTGCCCGTTGGTGAACAGGCCAATCAGCAGCCGGTTAACCATATACTCCTGACCCACCACTACTTTGCCTACCTCGGAGATCACCTGCCGGATCTTTTCCTTATGTTCAACCTGCTTTCCGGTTTCCACCGCTTCCATAATTCAAACGTTAACTGTTTGCCAATAGCTTACGCATTGGCCGATTTCAAAAGTAGCGCAATTTTAACGATTTAGCATCAAAAGTTGACCGACTGCCGATCAGGCCCGGTAAGCGGCTTTACCCGGCCTTACCTTTAAATACAAATTTGAAATAAATGAGAGTAAGGCTTAATACGCAAATGATGGTATTGCAAATGATAACAGGGAGCAGGTAAAGTTTAATGCCGTAAATGAGCCAAACGATGGTACTGGTAAACACAATCAGCATCATCGTCAAACTCAGATCGCCCACGCTTTTTGTTTGCCAGGCTTTATATACCTGGGGAATAAAGGTAATGCTACTTAAAAATGCACCGAGCAGGCCAACAAGTTCTATCCAATTCATGAGGTTATAATTACAACGGTGCGAATCTATTAATTTACCCTTACAATACCCGATGAAACGTTTCGTGATAGGCGATATTCATGGTGCGCACCGGGCACTGGTTCAGTGCCTTCAACGGGCGGGTTTTGATTACCAAACCGACCTGCTCATCGCTTTGGGTGATGTGTGCGATGGGTGGCCCGAAACCCGCCAGGCAGTTGATGAACTGCTGGCTATTACCCACCTGAAATTCATTCTGGGCAACCATGATTACCTTACGTTGAAATGGATGCAGTACGGTATAAAAGAAGAAGTGTGGCTTGACCAGGGCGGGCGAGCTACATTAACGTCCTATAACGAAAAGCCGGAAGAACGCCACCGGATATTTTTTGAGCAGGCATTGCCCTACTTCATTTTGGAAAACAAAATTTTTGTTCATGCCGGTTTCAATCCGTTAAGGCCGCTTAACGAACAAGGCCTTGAACAATTTTTATGGGACAGGACCCTGGCGCGTATCGCCATCGACTTCCAAAATAAAGCAATTGAGGCATCGCTAACCGGTTTTGATGAGGTGTACATCGGCCACACGCCCATTGCCGGGGGGCGGCCGCTGCATGCATGTGGCGTTTGGTTGATGGATACCGGAGCAGGTTGGTCGGGCGTTTTGTCGGTAATGAACATTGACACAAAAGACGTTTTTACAAGCGACCCGGTTCCGACACTCTATCCTGGGGTTGAAGCACGAAAGCCTTTCAGCCGATGATTACTGCGTTTACTCCCCGCGGGTTAAGCAGGTACGAATTGATGAGGTTTTGAACAGTTGATGTTTCAAGGTTGTTCTTCACATATTTTTTTATTGCGCGCACACTGCTGATTTTTTTCTTTTTGCTGATAAACCCATACCCGGCAAATTTTCCTTTTTCGATCAATACAACTGATTTTTCGGTCTCATTTCTTCCTTTATCAACAAGCACTACCGAAACAGGGTTATCCATAACCGATTGAATGGCCTTTGTTACCCGCTTGTTATAGTTTAAAGGCTTTTCAACCCCTGCGCATGCCCCCTTGCATTGCCCCGACTGGTGGCTAAGGCACGGTCCTTTTTTTACTTGAAGTCCGCTGAGTTTCGGGCAAAGCTCGAAGGCATGAACTTTCTCCCATAAAAAATTCCACGCATCGCCTTTCGTGCTGAATTTAATTAACGGTTTTGCTGCACGGGTTATCTTGTTCACCGAAAAACGTTTGTATCCGTTTTGATCTTCGTATGAGAAGACACCCCACTCTTCAACTTTAAACTTTTGTGCCAGGTTGTATTTAGGCCAAAGCCTTCTGATTTCCTGCGATTCCAAGATAAGCGAAATCAACTCGCTGCCGGTAAGTTCATAACGGATGTGATGGATTTCATTGCGGATTTTTGCGCGGTTCCACTCCCTTGCATCACCGGTAAAGTGGCCGGCAATTCGTTTCTTCAGGTTGTTGGCTTTTCCTACATAAATTACCTGGCCTCTGGCATCTAAAAAATAATACACACCGGTTGCGGCCGGCAGCCTTTCAAATTCTTCTTTAGGAAGATTGGGCGGCAGGATAGTCTCCCCAGAATTTCGTTTGAGCGACTTACTGATGTATCCCTCCTTGTCGCGCTGAAGCAAACAGGAAAAGATGTGGGCTGTTGCTTCGGCATCGCCCCCGGCCCGGTGGCGGTTAACAATGGTAATACCTAAACTGGCCGCCAGGCTGCCCAGGCTATATGAACGTAGCCCGGGAATAATTTTACGGCTTAGTCGTACCGTGCACAGTTTTTTTGCCTGCCAGGTAATGCCGGCTTGTTCAAATTCTTTTTTTAAAAAGCTGTAATCAAAATGGGCATTGTGAGCCACAAACACGCGGCCCTCAACAAGTTGCAGAACATCCTCGGCAACTTCTTCAAAGGTTGGTGCCTGTGATACCATCTCGGCCGTTATGCCCGTTAATCCGGTAATAAACTGTGGGATGCGCCTGCCGGGGTTAATGAGCGTATAGAAATGATCGGTAATTTCAATTCCATCGTGGTGATAAATGGCTATTTCCGTTATCCGGTGATTATCGGCATAGCCCCCGGTGGTCTCGATATCCACAATGGCGTACATAGCAGCAAGTTAGTGTTTGATAAAAGGACAGAAAAGCGGATATTGAACGTATACTTTTTCAATTATGATTGGAGTTATCCGTTTTTTGCTGAATGGTTTGGCCGTGCTGCTTACCGCTTACCTGCTGCCCGGTGTGCATGTTGAACATTATGGCTATGCCTTATTGGTGGCGTTGGTGTTGGCTATTGTTAATGCCATCGTTAAACCGGTACTGGTGGTGCTTACCATTCCCATCACTTTTATTACGTTTGGCTTGTTCCTGCTGGTGATTAACGCCTTAATGATTCTGCTGGTAGATTGGCTGGTGGGAGGCTTTACCGTGGATGGCTTCTGGTGGGCGCTGCTGTTCAGTTTGATTCTCTCCTTATTCAATAGTCTGTTTGAGGATCTAACCGGGAACAAGAGTGGAGGGCAATGACATTCATTCCCGGAGGTAGTCTTTACCTCGGCCAGTCTTTAAAACTTCTCTCGTAT
>CAYNIH010000042.1:0-14536 GCA_964397115.1 uncultured Roseivirgaceae bacterium
GTACGATATTATTACATTACTGAACTGACCCGCAAAGGCCTCGAAAAGCCCGAACTGGTTGCGCCCGATAAGTTGCACCCTTCCGGTGCAATGTATGCCTTATGGGCCGATTTGATTGCAAATGATTTTTAGACAGATTACCGCCACTCCTTGCATTCGGTAAATCCTTGCGTTTTTTTTGCCTGGCGGGCACCGTAGAAAATCAGGCTGTAAAGTGCTGTTAATGTTGTAAAAATTATATAAGCCATACCTTCCCTCTTAAATCCGCTTCAAATTTGCACGATGGATAAAAATCGGAGAAGGTTAATTCTAACCGCAGTTGACCAACGTAATGTTTGGCACGATTTTGCTGTTTTGCAGCAGGCTTGCTATTCCTAACATTTATGCTTGAAAAACAGATCTATCCTGTAACTTTCAGCCCATTAATTATTTAACCCTTAACAGATGACTCGAAAATTGAAGTGGATTGCGCTTATTTTGGTTTTTGTACTGCCGGTTTACCGGGGAATGACCCAAACCGGTACGGTTCAAATTGAGGAAAAAGGAGTTCCGGCCAATTGGTTTCTGCTGGATCCTGAAACGGACTTCTTTCAAGGCGTCAGTGCCGAGCGTGTTTACACCACCCTCCTCAACGGTAAACCTTCCCGAACGGTTATTGTAGCGGTAATTGATTCGGGCGTGGATATTTTTCATGAAGACCTGAAGGACGTAATTTGGATAAACGCCAAAGAAATACCCGATAACGGTATGGATGACGATAAAAACGGTTATGTGGACGATGTGTACGGATGGAATTTTATCGGGGGTAAAAACGGGAATGTGAATGAAGATACCTATGAACTTACCCGCGAATATGTACGGCTGAAGCCAAAATATGAACAGGTTGATGAGAAGAAAATCGGTAAAAAACAGCAGGCCGAATATGCGTACTGGAAGGAGATTAAATCCAAATTCGATAAGCGGTCTAAAGAAGCAACCAGCCAGTACAACCTTTATAATTCATTTTACAAGAACATATCGTTTGCAAATGATACCCTTAAGAAAATACTGAACGTTGATCGGTTAACTGCCGAAATGGTGGACACCCTTAAGCCGGTTAGTCCGGTAAAAGCCTTTGCAAAAAATGCCATGAACGTAGTGTTTAAAAATTCCGGCCCGGATGCCAACCCCGATGAATTTCTGGAGGAGCTTAAGGAAATTGTTCATTATTACGAGATACAGGCGCTGTACGGCTACAACGAAAAATTTGATTCGCGAAATATTGTAGGCGATGACTACAGCAACCCCTATGAACGCGGGTATGGAAACAACGATGTAAAGGGCCCCGATGCGGATCACGGCACCCATGTGGCAGGCATCATCGCAGCAAACCGTACCAATAACCTGGGCATTAAAGGCATTGCCGACAACGTTAAAATTATGTCGGTACGCGCGGTACCCAATGGCGATGAGCGGGATAAGGATGTGGCAAACGCCATTTACTATGCCGTTGATAATGGTGCACACATTATCAATATGAGTTTTGGTAAATCGTATTCACCGCAAAAGGAGGCAGTGGATAAAGCCGTACGGTATGCCGAGTCGAAAGGCGTGCTGCTCATTCACGCAGCCGGCAACGACAGCAAAAATTCTGACGAAGACATCAACTATCCTTCGCGATTTTATAAAGACGGCAAAGAATGCAAAACCTGGATTGAGGTTGGTGCATCAGCCTGGGGAGCTGATAATTCAATTGTAGGTTCATTCTCAAACTATGGAAAGAAAACGGTTGATTTGTTTTCGCCTGGCGTAAGGATTTACTCCACCGTTCCTGAAAATAAATACAAGGACAACGATGGCACCAGTATGGCCAGTCCGGCAACGGCCGGTGTAGCAGCTATTCTGATGGCGTACTTTCCTGAACTTTCGGCTATGCAGGTGAGGGACATTTTGAGACAATCATCCCGCAAATTTGATAACCTGAAAGTGGCCAAACCGGGCAGCGATCAGGAAGTTTTGTTTAAAGACCTGAGCATCACCGGTGGGCTTGTTAATGCGTATGAAGCTGTTAAACTGGCCATGACCATGAGTAAGCCTGTTGAGAAGTAAGATTTTTATTCATGTAAATAAAAAACCCTGGTCAGTTCACCAGGGTTTTCTGTTTTACCATGCTCGTGGTTAATCGGTAACCACCGGGTTTCCTTTGTTAATCCACTCGCTCATTCCCCCGCCATAATTTTTAATATTGGTAAACCCGTTGCGGGCAAGTATGGAATAGCCGATGGAGGAGCGATCGCCCGCCTGGCAGAATACAACAACCTGTTGATCGTTTTTAATCTTGTCCAGGTTCTTCTCCAGGGTGCCTACAAATACATGGTCCGCTCCTTTAATGTGGCCTGATTTGTACTCAGCTTCACCGCGCAAATCCACATATTGGGTGTGGTTTGAGAGCATCAGTTGTTTAAGTTCGGGTTCGGTAATCTGATTTACCCGGTCAAGCGGGTAGCCCTGGTCTTGCCAAACTTTTACACTTTCAACATAGCCGTAAATGTTATCTAACCCAATGCGCATCAGTTTGCGGGTAAGGTCATCCAGTTTGCTTTCATCGGCAATGAGGATGAACGGTTCATCGTAGTTCAGGATCCAGCCGCACCAGGTGGCAAAGGAATTGTTCCCTTGTATATTGTAGGTGCCGGGAATATACCCTTCGGCAAACTCTGTTTTTGGGCGGGTATCAATAATCTTGATGCCCTTGTCGTAAGCCGCTTTAAATTCCTGTGCCGATAGCTTCTTTAGTTTAGGTACTTCGGTGAGGAGAGGCCGGTTAACTTTATTCAGTTTTTTCATCATGGCAAAATACCGGGGTGGCTCGGGCTGGTCTTCGAGCAGGTAGTTTACAAAACCGGTTTCGTCATTTTTATACTGAAATGCCCAGTTCCTGATTTTCTCGTAGCCAACGGTTGAACTGGGCACAGCACCCAGCGCTTTGCCGCAGGCGGAGCCTGCACCATGGCCGGGCCATACCTGTACGTAATCGGGCAGGGAGGTGAAGCGTTTTATTGATTTGTACATTTCTTTTGCACCCGCCTCCTTGGTACCCGCTATGCCGGCTGCTTTCTCCAGAAGATCCGGCCTTCCCACATCGCCAACAAAAACGAAGTCGCCCGTGAAGAGCATCACCGGCTCTGGGCTTGCAGGTAAATCGGTAAGCAAAAAGCTGATGCTTTCTGGAGTATGGCCCGGTGTATGCAGCACGTCAAACTTCAGGTTGCCTACCCTAAATGAATCGCCATCTTTCAGGCCTACATGCGGGAATTCATACAGCCAGCCTTCACCGCCTTCATCCGACAGGTACATCTTCGCACCGGTAAGGGCTGCAAGTTCGCGCGATCCCGAAAGGAAATCGGCATGGATGTGCGTTTCGGCAATGTGTGTTATTTTCATTTTGTTTTGCGCGGCAATCTCCAGGTAGGTATCCACATCGCGCTTCGGATCGATAACAATGGCTACGCCTTCTTTCTGACAGCCGATGAAATAGCTGGCCTGAGCCAGGCTTTTGTCGTACACATGTTGGAAAAACATATACTGAATGATTTGGTTATAGAATCAATTAATGAGCCGCCTTTGCAGGACTGCCGACAAAATGGTTAATCACCTGCTCGAGCTGGGCAGCGTTGAGTACACCCGACTGGCGCCATAGCACTTCGCCATTTTTAAACAACATCAGGGTGGGTACACCCTGAATGCGATATGTGCTGGCCACCAGCGGATTTTTGTCCACGTCTATTTTAATAATCGAAGCCCGGTCGCCAATGCGTACCGCCAGTTCCTGCAGGATGGGCTGCATCATCTGGCAGGGGCCGCACCAGGTGGCAAAAAAATCCACCAATACCGGCTTATCGCTACGGATTAATTCGCTGAATGTTTTTTTAGGCTCCATTTTCGGTACATTATTCATTACGGTGCAAAGGTAGGCACACCGGACGGAATTTTCTGTGATACAGGTTACACGGTACAACTTCCATTCGGGGCTGTCTACAAGAAAAAATAGCGGATGAATCCGAAAATCCCCAGCACCAGCAACACCAGGCCGGGTATCATGCGAAGCAGGCGGTTGTTTTTAAATGACGAGGCAACGCGGTCGGCCGCGAAAATAAGCAGCGACAGCAGCGCCAGCGCTCCCAGCGAGGTGCCCAGCACATAGCTGTGCAGGCGCCACGGAGTGCTCAGGTCAATCCAGCCCTGGTATTTAAGGTAGGCGGTAAGGGCAATCCAAAAAGGAATGGCCTGCGGGTTGAGCAGGCTGAGTACAATGCCTCTTCTAAAACCGCTTTGCTGGAATTTTACCGACAAAGTTGAAGGTTTCCGTACCGACCATAGGCTGATTATTCCAAAAGTGGTCATGATGATCGCCCCCCATAGCTTAAGGTTTTGGAGCACCACCGGGGAAGAAGTAATAAATTGTTCGAACTCCACAGCGATCCAAGTGTACGGATACTCAATGATGGCTACGGCCAGGGCAAACCGGAGGGCGGCTTTCAGGCGGTGCTCCAGGCCCATCTGCAACACCATCAGGTTAAGTGTGCCGGGCGGGATTGAACCCAGGAAACTGAAAATAAATCCGATTAAAAAAACCTGTACAATCAAGGAAGGCGCGATTTGAACTTGAAGCCCTTACGGAACAACCGGCTTGCCGGCTCTTGCCCAGGCGCTGATGCCGCCCTGAAGGTCGTAAATTTCTTTAAAGCCCAATTGGCTGAGTGTTTTTACCGTTGATCCGCTCCTTCCCCCTGTAGCGCAATAAACAAATACCGGTTTCGACTTGTCTAATTTTGCCAACTGGGCTTTAAAATCATGCCGGTAATAATCTACACACACTGCATCGGGCAGGTGGCCGCTTGAAAATTCTCGTGGTGTGCGAACGTCCAGAATGATTTTTCCCTGGCTGGCCTGTATCTTTTTGTCAAATGCATCGGGCGGAAGTTTTTGCCCGGTAGTTTGGCCTTCACAACTCAGCGTTACGAAACACACCGGCAATATCAGAATGATCAGCATGCTTTTCATAATTATTTTTTTGGCAAGTTAAACATTAGGAAAAAATCAACTCTTGGCCAATGATGTAAAAACCCATCGCCAATACAAACCAACCAAAAGCCGGCTTTAATTTTTCATTGGAGATGAGCCGCGCCAAGTAGCTGCCAACCAGAATGCCGGCTATGGCAAAGGCAGAGAAGATCAGCATGAAGGCGTAATCAATTTGTAAGGATCCGCCCAAATCTCCGGTAAATCCTATTAACGATTTTAGGGCAATGATTACCAGCGAGGTGCCTACAGCTTCTTTCATGGGCAAGCCGGCCAGCAAGACCAGTGCAGGAATAATCAGAAACCCGCCTCCGGCACCTACCAATCCGGTTATGCCACCTACCAGTAAGCCCTCGGCAAAAATTAATGGGAAGTAGTATTTTTTTTCGGTTGTTACCGCTGTCTGGTTTGTTGGTTTCCGGATCATAGAGACCGAGGCGAGCAACATAAGCACGGCAAACAGCACCATTATAAATACCGCTTTTGCTACCGGGTAGCTGCCCAGGGTAAAGACCGGATCAGGAATTACCGGAACGATAAATTTCCGAACGGCATAAACGCCAACGATGGAAGGGGCCCCAAACACCAAGGCTGTCTTCAGGTTTACATTACCTGATTTAAAGTGGCTTACCGAGCCGATGGCACTCGTAAGCCCCACCACAAACAGCGAATAGGCAGTGGCCAACACAGGATCTATTTGAAACAGATATACCAAAATGGGTACGGTAAGAATGGAGCCTCCCCCGCCAATCAGGCCGAGGGTCAGGCCCATGATTACCGAAGCAAAGTACCCGATGATTTCCATGGATTAAATGTACGGGGTTGGCGCATCAATACCTGCCACAGGATTAAGCCGGCCATTCGCCAATTCCGCCATCCAGGTTGTATACGGTGTAGCCTTCACCGGCCAGCATCGCACAAGCCTGCCCGCTGCGACCACCACTGCGGCAAAACAAAAAGTACTGTTTGCTCTTGCTTAGTTTGAGAAACTCTCTTTGAAAATCTGGCGACATAAAATCAATGTTGATTGCGCCCTTAATGCTGCCGCTGCGGTACTCGCCCGGGGTGCGCACGTCCACCAGTACAGCGCCCGGAGTGGCAGTGAATTTTTCTTTGAATTCGTTACCGCTAAGGTCGGTATCTTTCTTTTTAATGGAAAACAGGTTGAACATACTTTTTGGTTTTAATTTTTTTCTGCAAAGAAAGGAAGTGATGTTGGGGAATACCGTAACATTAGTCACACTTATGTGGGATTACCGGTTTCTGATTAGCGGCAGCTTTATTGCTTTTTTCTTTAGGCCACGGGTGAGAGAATGGGCAACCGTGAAACCAAAAAGCGCCCGTTGGGGCGCCTGATTTGTTCCTCTGTGATCCCGCTGGGATTACCTTCGGTGATCGCTAGCTTCCACTCAGTCCAAGAGAAGCAAGTTGCTGCACTGCGTGCGCCTTTTTTCATTCTCTTCAGTCAGTTTCAAGCATAGCTTGACCTGCCCTCCAAAAATGAAAAACGCCCCTGCGGGGCGCTTGCTTCTCTCTTTCGTGATCCCGCTGGGATTCGAACCCAGGACCCTTACATTAAAAGTGTAATGCTCTACCAGCTGAGCTACGAGATCGTAAAAAATTAACTTCTTGCCTTATTTTTGGGCATTTCCGTTATTGAGGGCACAAAGGTAACAGATGGGGGCAACTATGCAAAAGGGGTTTTTAAAAATTACCCTTACTGTAATTGTATTATTTGTGAAACTGCCGGTTACGTGGGCCCAATCTCCGGCCGCGCAAGTGGCTACAGCCGACTCGCTGTTTTTTCAGAAAAAATACACCCAGTCGTTCGAATACTACCAATCGGTTTTTAATCAAAACCTCTATTCGCCCGCCATGTTGTTGCGCATGGCCTATATCGAAGAAGGTCTGGGCCGGTTTGCCAACGCGCTGTATTACCTGTGCCTGTACTACGGCTATACTTTTGATGAGGCTGCCTTTGCCAAGGTTCAGGAATTGGCTGCGGCACGTCAGCTTACCGGTTACGAACGGTCAGTAACTGACCAACTGGCTACTACATGGCGCAGGTACGGTTATTGGGTTACGTTTGCACTGGCGGTTGCCGCTTGTGGGCTTACCGGCTTGGTAGTGCTCCGGGTAAAAAGGAAGCAAAATGCTATGGTAGGTTGGATAAGTCAGTCGGTGGTTCTTGTGCTCCTGCTGCTTCACGTCAATTTTCCGATTAAAAAGAAAGCGATTATTCTAAACAACAACACCTTTTTAATGAGCGGACCTTCGGCAGGGGCTTTGGTTGTCGATAGGGCGGGGCAGGGCCACCGGGTTACGGTGTTCGGAAAAACTGATGTGTGGGTGAAGATACTATGGGAAGAGCGAGAGGTTTTTGTTCGGGAGGCTGACTTACGACTGCTTAACTTTTAATATCAGAACCGCAAGGTAACCGAACCCCGGTATTCCTTATTTGTGTACTTCAGCACGTAATAGTATACACCGTTGGGAAGATCTTCGCCCGTCCAACGGAAATCGCGGTTGGTACTTTCAAACACCTGCAGGCCCCACCGGTTGTAAATGCGGATGCTTACAAACTTACCAGTACAATTATCGGGCGGCAGGATATTGACATAATCGCCTGTGCTTTCATCCCAGGTCACCATGGCAAAGAAGTCGTTAATGCCATCGTTGTTAGGTGAGAAAAAATTGGGGGGCAGAAAGCCGGTGTTGCTGCTGTCAACATCTTTAATGGTAACGTTCAGTGCGAGCGTATCGCGTTTAACATTAAAACACCGGTTGTCGTTAAGCAAAAAAGTGAACACATACTGGTTTTCGTAAATCCGGTTTTGAAAAATACTGCAGTCGGGCTCCCAGGTAAATGAGGCAGTAAGCAGCGAAGGACCTTCGGCTGGTTGAAACTGGAATCCGGTAGGCTGTACGTTGCCGGTTGTACTGATTAGTTCAAGGTTGAGCAGGTCTTTGTCGGGGGCAAGGTCAGCATCAAAGCCCGTTAACGACAAGGTTATCGGGGTGCCTAAAATGGCGGTTAATGAATTGTCGGTAATCGTTATCTCGGGATTCGTGCTGGATACCGATAGTTCGGGTGCCTCGTTATCGGGAGGTTCAATATGCACGATGACATGCAGCGTATCAGCTTTATAAAAGCGGCACTTATTGGCGTTGTCCACTACAATAAAGCGGAAATCGAACTGACTTTTTTCATCGAGGTTGATGGTATTGCAATCCGGTAACCAAGAGAATGGCGAAGTAACTGTGCCGCGGTTTGATGATCCTGCAAAGATTACCCCGTAGTCAGTTGGGTTAAAGCCCAAACCGTACATGCTCAGCACCAGCAAATCGTTGTCTGCATCGGTGCCGGTCACGGTAAAAGAAAGCGGCTCGTAAATTTTACGGGTTACTTCGATGGTTTTTTCATTGGCTGTTTGCAAAGACGAACTGATAACCGGATCGAAATTGCCTGGCAAAATAATGTTCAGTGTAATCAACATGGTATCGGGGTGGGCAAACAGGCATTTGTCGCGGTCATCGGTAATGATTTTGAAATTGAAGTTGGTTTTTTGGGTAAAGTCGTACACATCACAGCGGCTGTCCCATATCAACTGGCCGGAGAGCAGGCCTGCTGGGGAGGTATTAAGGTTCAGCGTCATGCCCACATTGGAAAGAACAAAACCGTCATTAATGACAAACACATCCAACTGGTCGCCATCGGCATCAATCGCCTGGATGGGAATAGTAAGCGGGGGATCGCCCTCGTTGATTGTGGTAGCCAGGTTGGCTGTGGTAAATGCCGGCTTGTTGTTGGGCGGAGGCTGCACAAACACATTAACCAGCAGTGTATCCGAAAGCGGCAAACTGCAGGCGTCATCGTAGGCGATAATGCCTACCTGGTAATTGCCATCGGGTAAGTAGGGGCATTCCGGGAAGCAGATTTCAAAATCAACTGTGCTGCCGTTGATGAGTGTGGCATTGCTTACCTGGGGCAGCAGTTCATTCAGGTAGCGGGTACTCTTTTTAAAGTTCAGCGGGAACACGCGGATGAATACCCTTTCCTGAAAGTTATCATCAATTTTTTCCGAATCCGGATCCGAGATGCGCACCTGTACGCACCGATCAGTATCCGTTACGGTATTGGCAAAGGTTACATTCAGTGGCTGATTAGGTGTTGTAAATGAGGAGGCTCCTTTTTTTCTGCCAACGATTTGAGGAGGTTCTGCTACGGGACAGGCCTCTACCACCAGCATCTGAAAGTCGCGCCTCACTTCGCCTATTTTTACTCCATCGCGAAACTCTTCACACTTCACGGCAAAAACGAAAAGTCCTTGTACGGTGGGTGTAACGGTTAAGAAGCCATCGGGGCTGATTTGTAAATCGGGCATGCCGTTCAAAATATTGTTAAGTGAAAAACCGGTCTGCCATTTTACCAGCGGAAAGGGGCGGGTGCCGGGCCCCCCGGCAGGGATGGCAACTGCTGAATGGGTATTTAATGGAGTAACCAGCGAATACACCAGGGAGTCGCCATCGTCATCGGTGCCGGCAAAGTCGGTATAGTAGGGTTTGCGCGGGCAGGCGTAGTCGTTAAGAGGGGGAAACAACCGCGGTGTTGAATTGATAAACGGTTGTCCGTCTTTTACTACGGGCGGAAACTCCAGGTAAAACGTCTGGCCGGCTGCATTCGGAAAAAACGGATCGTTAGGAGGGGGTGCCTGGCTTACGATGTTGGTAATGGAATAATTCCGGCAGCAACGCTCCCACACCAGGTAGTACCCTTGAGGGTGGTTATACATGTTGTCGGGCAGGATGATGGTGGTGGTGTAAATTAACTTAAGTGTTTCAATTTCACCGTTGGAGCACTCGGGCTGGGTGTAGGAAACTTCCTCTTCGGAGGTCAGGGGCAGAAACACATCGGTCATAAACGCATTGTCGTGCATGCGGTAGATGCGCGCGGTAACGTTGAAGTCTTTCGCTCCCGGTGCGCCATTGATTTTATCGAAATAAATAATCAGGTTAACCTGGTAATTGTTACCCGAGAGATGTTTGATTTCAAACTCACCGCCCACAATGTGCGAGGCGCGGGCAATGAACCCAACCGCACATAAAAAACCAATCAGCAATACGTTTTTCATACCCTGAGTGGAAATATAGGAAAACCAAAGCAGCCGGAAAAACGCGCATATTTGCAATCCATGAATATGAAAAAGGGCGATTTATTGCAGGCTTTACGAGTTGAAAGCATGGCTGCCGAAGGAAAATGCGTAGCGCGCCTGGAGGGTAAGGTGGTTTTTATTGAAGGAGCCGCTCCGGGTGATGTGGTGGATGCCCGGGTTACCAGGGTTAAAAGCAACTTTCTGGAAGCCCGGTTAAGCCAGGTGGTTTCCCCCTCGGCCGACCGCGTAGAGCCCGTGTGTTCGCACTTTGGTTTTTGCGGAGGGTGCAAGTGGCAGCACCTCAACTACGAAACGCAACTCCACTATAAGCAACAGCAGGTGGTTGACAGCATGGAGCGAATTGGCGGATTGACATTCCCTGCTGTTCGGCCTATTCTTTCTTCGCCCCAAACTACCTACTACCGCAACCGGCTGGATTTCAGCGCAACGAATTATAAATGGTTGTCCTCACCTCCTGACCTTCATACCCGTGAAACGGGAAGTGGCGAGGGCCTGGGCTTTCATGTTCCGAAAAGTTTCGACCGGGTTTTTGATGTAGAGCATTGTTACCTGCAGCCCGATCCCAGCAATGCCATCCGGTTGGCGATAAAGGAAATTTGTCTGCGTGAAAAAATTTCATTCTTTGACCTGCGCAGGCAAACCGGGTATTTGCGAACGGTTACCATTCGCACAGCCAATACAGGAGAAGTAATGGTAATTGTTCAGGTGGCCTTTGACAAACCGGAATGGTTGTCCGGCCTGTTAAATGAAGTGGGGAGCCGGTTTCCGCAAATCACCTCGCTGCTTTATGTAGTGAACGGCAAACGCAATGATACGTTTCATGATTTGGAAATTAAAACATGGAAGGGTAATGGGTACATTACCGAAACCATGAACAAGCCTGATGGCAGTGGGATGCTTCAGTTCCGCATCGGCCCTAAGTCGTTCTATCAAACCAATTCAGCGCAGGCTGAAAGGCTTTACCACACCGCCTGGCAAATGGCAGCCCTTACGGGTAATGAGGTAGTATACGACCTGTACACGGGTACGGGCACCATTGCCAGTTATGTAGCCGGGCATGCAAAAAGGGTAGTGGGCCTTGAGTACATTGACGCAGCCATTGAAGACGCAAAAACCATTTCGCAGCTTAATGGAATTACCAATACGGTCTTTTATTCAGGCGATATAAAGGATTTGCTTAATGAAAGTTTTATTGCTGCGCACGGTCGTCCGGATGTAGTCATTACCGATCCGCCACGGGCCGGCATGCATGACGATGTTTGCAGGATGCTGCTTAAAGCCGAGCCAAACCGGATTGTTTATGTAAGCTGTAATCCGGCTACCCAGGCACGTGATTTAAAAACCCTTTCTGAAAAATATGTTATTACTGCGGTTCAGCCGGTTGATATGTTTCCGCACACGATGCACGTGGAAAATGTGGTGCAGTTGCACAGGATTTAATACACGCATTAATGCAGGCAACAGGCTATTCTGTTAAGGCTTTACGTAATCGTTCCGGCACACCGGCCATCTTTCTCTTTTCATAATCAAAACAAACGATGCCTGTCTTTGCGCGGGCTACTTCCTTACCCGATGTTTTGTTGGTAAGCCGGTACACCAGGTCATAGCCATACTTATTAAAGTCGGTGGCTGCTATTTCGATTACCAGCACATCGCCAAGGAAAGATTCGGCTTTATACACCACGGCTGCATCGGCAATAATCTGGCCAATGGTACCCTGCAGGCTTATTTCACTGTTGAAACCCAGGTGCCGGTAATAGAGTACGCGGGCTTCCTGCATCAGGGTAAGAATGGAATCGTTGCCCACGTGGCCGCCATAATTCAGGTCGGATACCCGCACGGGCAGTTCGCAGGAAAATGAAAATTGTTTGGGTAAGTCAATATGAATGCGCGGCATTGGCGGAAGCGGTAAGGTGCAAGGATGTTTCGGGTGATGACATGGTTTATCCGTTAAATTCGGTTTCGCAATCCAGGCAATGAAAGGCCTTCTTTGGCGGAAAGAGTACAAAGAAAAGTGAGAAAAACAACGACAAGCCAACTGTAGCGGGCTTTCGGCTATACCCGGTTTCAACGTTTAGTGACCGGCACCGCGGGCAGCGGATTGGCTCCGCATCGGGTAACTGAACCTGCTCGTTTAGTATTTCCTGCGCACGCGCAAGGTCTTTTTCAAAAAGGTGCAGCCGCACGCTGAACCGGGGGCTTTGAATCGGGTACAGGTTGGCCAGGTTTTCTTCGGTTAAAAAACAGGGGATGCCGTAGGCATCCAACTTGGTCTTGGCCAGGTTGGCTTCAATGGCACTGCCGTAACTTTTCAGTACGATAATGTTGTCTTGGTCTTTCACACGTGCCCGGGTTGGTTCACGAATATCAGCAAAAAATCCGTAGCCTGATTGTAATACGCTACCCTTCAGGATGTTTCAGCGCAATCGTTTTCATTTACCCCAAAGAAGAAAATCCTACATGCTGCCAACGTTTAGCGGTAATCAACGTTTCTTTGCGGTGAAAAGTGAATAAACTATGAATTCGATTCAGCTATTAGGCCTTGCTGCAGGCACGTTCACCACGGCAGCCTTTATACCCCAAGTGGTAAAAACCTGGAAGAGCCGTTCGGCAAAGGATTTATCACTGGGAATGTTTTCTATCTTCTGTACGGGAGTGTTGCTGTGGCTGACCTACGGGCTGCTGATTATGGACGTTCCGGTAATTGTTGCCAATATGGTAACATTGGTGCTGGCCTCATTTCTCTTGGTACTTAAACTTAAGTGGAAGCATTAATAAGACATATTGATTAACCTTCCGGTATCCAATATCTGCCATCTTGTATCCAGTGTCCAGTTAATCATGATCGCAGGCGCAAAACTTGTCGCTGGCGGCTTTCTCAAAACATTCTTTTCCTTCTTTGTAAGAGAACCACGCAAGACCTAACGTTCCGGCAGCATCCAGGTAGGGCAGGCCGGTTAGTTCGTACAACCCGCTGGCGAGCAGCAGGATAACCGACATGTACACACAAACCAGGGTGCAGTTGGCATCAGCCAGCATGGCGTCAGACTTAAGCCGTTTGCCGGTGTAGCGCTTGCCGTAAATCAGTCCAAGCATAACCACGATGCTGATGAGTGCAATAACAACACCCCAGAATGTTGTTACCGGTTTCTTTCCGAGGTAAATTACCAGGGCAGCCCCTGCCACCAGCCCGACAACCAGCAGGTAAAAGGCTGTGCCGGTAATGCGCAGGGCGGTGCGCTCAAAACTATCCGGACTTGCCGCGGGGTTGCTCTGTATGCGCAGCACCATGTGCATAATGCCGATGCCCGAAATCATTTCGATAAAACTGTCAACCCCAAAACCAAAAAGGGTAAGGGTTTCGTCTTCATACCCAAACCAGGTTGCGATAATGCCTTCGGCAAGATTATAAACAATGGTAAATGCTGCCAGCCCCAGGGCAAGGGCATAAAGTTTTTCGGTACCCGGTTCCCTTTTTAAATTGGTCAATGCGTTAGTCAGAAATGGCCTGGTAGGTAAGCACTCTAAATTTTTCACCGATACCCCAGTGGGACGTTTCATAAATGTTGGTGAAAATCAAACCGATCAGTTTTTCCTTTGGGTCGGCCCAGTAATGCGTATTGAAGGCGCCTCCCCATGAAAACGATCCAAGCGAAACAACCGAAGTGTGATCATTGGCGGCTGTTTCCAGTCCGAAGCCTAAGCCAAAGGGCGAGGCGTTAATGGAAGCCATCTGGTTGGTCAGCATCAGTTCAACGGTTTTCCGGCTAATCAGCCGCTTTCCGTTAAGCTGTCCGTTGTTGAGGAATAGCTGGAGGAACTTTGCATAATCTTCAACAGTAGATGACAGGCCGGCTCCACCGGAAAAATAACTGCCCTTCAGTTTCGGATAATCCGGGTTAACATTATCGTAGGTATTTCCTGTTGCCCGTTGTAGTTTGCCATCGCGACCGGAATAAAGCGGCACCAGCCGCGCGTGCTTTTCGGGCGGCAGGTAAAACCACGTGTCGTTCATGCCAAGCGGTTCAAAAATCCGCAGGCGCAGAAACTGGTCGAACGGCATGCCGGACCAGATCTCCACCAGGTAGCCAAGCACATCGGTATTTAATCCGTACGTCCAGCGTTCTCCGGGCACATGTTTAAGCGGCAGGCCGCCCAGAATTTTCATCTTATCAGCCAAAATTTCTTTATCGTTACCGATGCCGCTTGGAACGCCCGCTTTGGCATAGATGGCCTTAAATTCTTTACTTCCGATAGCGGCATAATCAATGCCCGAGGTGTGGGTAAGCAGGTGCCGGATG
>CAYNIH010000043.1:0-14162 GCA_964397115.1 uncultured Roseivirgaceae bacterium
TGAGGAAAAAGGCGATGACGGTATCTGTTCCGCTTAACTCAAACTTTACCAACTCGTAGTTTTCAATTTTATTTCGCCTCAGGATTTCGTCAACGGATTCAACTTTGGCTTCACAGAAACCATGTTGAATAGCCTCGGAAGTGGAAAACGTAATGATCTCGCCCTTTTTTTTTAGGCTGTCTATTTCAATGTTTTCATCCACCATTCCTTCGGCAATGCGAGGGTTGCGTCCCTTTTCTTCAGCCGTTGAGCGCATAATGGAGCGCATGTACGATTGGTATTTATCGGGTGCCTTTTCACCTGTGGCGCTCACCACGGTGGCTGCCCCGATGCTGGCTCCGGGAGCCATATAAATGCTGTCGCAGGCAATGGACATCAGGGCTCCTGCCGAAGCAGCATCGGAATTGATGAACACCCAAACCGGTTTTTTAAAGCCCATGATGCGGTCAACAATCTCCTTGGCATCGGTTAAAATGCCTCCGTAGGTATCCATTTCAATAATCACGATGTCGGCCTGGATGGTTTCGGCATGGGTAAGGGCAAGGTCAACATAACGCCTGGTGCGCGGGTCAATTTCGCTTTTGATTTCCATCAGCATGACTTTGGGCTTCTGCGCCTCAGCCGTCACGCCAATGATGCCAAGCAGGAAAATAAGGAGATACTTCATAAGATGGTCAGGAATCGGTGCGTTAAGTTAACTAAATCCCCGTAACAACAGGATGGCCGGAGATTTGTTCACTAAATTGTGGGAAGTCTTTTTTGAACGTACTTTGATGGTTAACTTTATGGAAAAGTCAGTTGACCTGCATCGTGGAGGTCAGTTGTATCCCGGTAAACCGGAATTTTTTTTATTGCGATTATGATAAAGCTTTTGTTTTTTGCCGGCTTTGCATTTTTTAGCCCTGAGCCCCGGCCTGATTCGGTGGGCACGGAAATCATTAATGGGAAAGTATTTGTTTTACACCGTGTTGAAGAAAAGGAAACCTTATACGCCATTTCGAGGCGATACGGAGTGCCGGTAAGCCAAATAGTGGAGTACAACCCGGCAGCCGATGCCGGCTTGGAGGTGGGTCAGATTTTAAAAGTGCCGTACATCCCGCGCAGCAAAGCGCAGCCGGTGCAGGGCAACATCCACAAAGTTGCTGAAAAGGAAACCCTGTTCAGCATCTCACGGATGTACAATGTAACGGTTGATGAACTGAAGCAATGGAATAACCTTACCGATAATTCCTTATCGGTAGGGCAGGAGCTGGTAGTAAAGAAAAAGGAGGCAATTACAGTAACCCCGGTTACGCCAACATTACCCTCGGTTCAGACCGTTCAAAATGTACACACAGTGGCAGCAAAGGAAACCTTGTTTTCTATAGCAAAGCAATATGGCGTTACCGTTCAACAGATCAAGGAATGGAATAACCTGACAACTGAAGAACTGAAGATTGGCCAGCAACTGCTGGTGGCCCAACCGGTTTATAACCAGCCGGTGATGGTAAGTACAACCGATAAACCAACGGTTGAAACCTCGACAAAGGAGGTTTCAACTGTTTTGCCTGATGCCGGAAAACCAGTTGTCATTACCGAGTCGGTTCGTAATACCAACGAAATTGTTGAATCGGGTCTGGCTGAGTTAATTGAAGGAACAGAAGCGAACCGGAAATACCTGGCCTTGCACCGTACCGCCCCGGTGGGTACAATCCTGAAAGTAAGGAACGAGATGAACGGCCGCGAAGTATTTGTACGGGTAATTGGTAAGTTGCCCGATACAGCCCTTACCGATAAGTTAATCATCAGGATATCCAAATCAGCTTACGACCGGCTTGGTGCCATTGACCCGCGGTTTCGGGTGGAAGTTACTTTCTATAAGTGAAAAGGGGTTTTGTATCTGTATTACTAACCTTTCAGTTTGTTACGGGTTTTACTCAAAATCTGGTACCCAACCCTGGCTTTGAAGAATTGCTTTACTGCCCGCAAAGTTTTAGTACCAACCGCAGGGATTTTAAAGTACCCGGATGGAACTCACCTACGCTGGGAACGCCCGACCTGTTTCATGCGTGCAGTTGGGGCGAAGCGGATGTTCCCTATAACTGGGCAGGCTCATCCAATGCACATTCCGGAAAAGGATATGCCGGCATCTATGTGTGGTCTCACCCGCATGAATCCGTAAACTACCGCGAATACATTCAATGCCAGTTGGCTGAGCCGCTAAAGGCCGGCAAGCGTTACCGGGTTGAGTTTTATTTCAAACTCGCTTCCCATTCGGTTTACGCAGCTAACCGCATCGGATTGGTGTTGAGTAACGAAGAGGTAAACCTTAATCACGACAAGGTCATGGACCGGGTACCGGTTCTTTTAGTTGAAAAAGATACGGCCATTACAGCAGTTACCGGATCGTGGGAGTTGGCCGCTACCGAGGTTGTCGCAGCCGGAGGGGAACGGTACCTTATTATCGGTAATTTTTTTGATAACCAATCAACCAAAGCCACCCGCCTGCCTCACCGCATCGGCAAGAATCACATGCTAACCCACAGCGCCTACTATTATATTGACGATGTTTCAGTAGTTTCGCTTGATCCTGAGGCAGTGCAGGATACCCTTACCATCGCTGAATTTGATGAACATCGGGTTGAACTAAACCGCCTTTATATTCTAAAAAACATCCAGTTTGAATTTGACAGCCACGTGCTGCTGCCTTCCTCCTATGAGGAGTTAAATAAAGTTGTGAACTATTTGCTGGAGAGCAGGGATATTTCCGTTCACCTTTCAGGGCATACCGATTTTATCGGATCGGATGAATACAACCTGAAACTTTCGCGCGCCCGGTCGAGGAGCGTTGCCGATTACCTGATATCAATGGGGATCAGTGCCGACCGCATTACAACCTATGGATTTGGCAAGTCGCGCCCATTGCGAACCGAAAAGACGGACGAAGCCCGCAGCATTAACAGGCGGGTGGAAATTCGTTTTATTGACTGACCACCGGCAGGGTGTTTACCTGCCATGCTTCCAGTCGTTTGTTCATCATCGAAAACCAGAGCGGGGGAAGCAGCGCAATCAGAATCATGGTGGGGTATCCAAACGGCAATTGCGGGCTTTCATCGTAATGGTTCAGCACCTGGTAGCGTTTAATAGCATTGGCGTGGTGGTCGGAGTGACGCTGCAACTGAAATAAAAAGAAATTGCTTATCCGGTGGCTGGCATTCCACGAGTGCAGCGGGTTAACCCGCTCAAAGCGGTTAGGGGCAATTTCCCTGCGCTGAATTCCATAGTGCTCAACATAATTAACCAACTCAAGCAGGGTAAAGGCCAGAACACTTTGAGCAAAGAAGAAAACCGGAATTTCAACAGCGGGCCGGTTAAGAAGGTAACTGAACAGCACCGTTACCAGCGCGCAGGAAACTACTGGCAGGAGGGCAAACCAAATCATCCGGTTTCGCCAGTGAACAGCGGGTAATTCTTTACGCTTAAGCCGGGTTAATTCCAGTTGCCAGGCATGGGCATATCCCAGGAAGACGGACCGGATCCAGAAGGAATAAAAATTTTCGTTTTTCCTTGCCGTAGCCGGATCATGCGGGGTAGCCACCTGCACGTGATGGCCCTGGTTGTGTTCGATGTAGAAATGCATGTAACATACGGTAAGCAGCAACAGGTTACTGTAGAACCGTTCGAGTTTGCTTTTTTTATGGCCCAGTTCATGCGCCACGGTAATGCCGATGCCACCGGTAACCAGTGCAAAACTAATGGTAAAACCTACCCACTCAAGCGGGGTGTTCAGCCTGCCGGAACTCACTGCGAAAAATCCCCAACCCATAAATGCCACTTGGATGAAAGTCCAGAGGTAAGTAACAAACCGGTAGAAAAACGCTTCGCTTACCAACTTAACTTTTTCGGGTTCAACATTCGAGGTGTCCAGTCCGCTGGACGAGTCAATTACGGGTATGATGATGAAGGAAAAAACAATGGCCAGGTAATTCCAGTACCCGTCAAGGTAAAAGCCGGTGATCACCAGTGCCGGAATGATAAACGCAGTAAAGAAGCCAAGCTTTTTAGGTAATTCCATTAGTAAAAAATGCAAGGTTAACGATTAGTAGTTCCTCCAGATTGGAGGTAGACAAAATTAACAAAAAGGCTTGTGATTTTCAGCGGGTATTTATTTGCGAGTTGAAGAAGGTGAGGTGCAAAAATCACAAATCCGAAACCGGAAAGAACAGGGGTTTCTTTTCAAAGGAGGCGCTTTCATCGATTTCTTTCAGCAGGTGTTTGTTGGCTTCAAGAAATTGATTGTACGCCTGTGCGGCTGCATCATAATCTGCCCGGTGTGCTTCAATGCGCTGGTCGGCCAGCCTCACCTCTTCAACAAGTTGCTGGAGGGTACTGTTGTATGCATATGAAGGAATGGACTCGGCCATAGCAATAATTTCTGTGACCAGCGAATTGGAAGCAAAGTCGTACTCTTCCACCACATCGGTATTGGTCATTGTTTTCTGTGTGTAGCGGATGCGATGCAGCTGGTCAATGCGGTAATCCAATGACTGCAGCACGTCAAGGTCTGCTTCGCGTGTTACTTTTATTTCGTGAATAATGGATTTCATGGATTGGATGCGCTTGTTGTCATCATACAGCATCCGGTTCCAGGTATTTAGTAAGCTATCCTTCAGCAGCAGGTAGGTGTCGGTCAGGGAATCAATCTGGGTAAAGGCAGTTGGGTTATCGTGTTTCTTGCCCGAACAACTTCCAAGCAGGAATGCCAGCATCAGGGCGGGTATAAACCATATTGTTGTCTTCATCGTATCGGCACTACGTGCAAAAGTATTAAAATGTTATTGCAGCGTACCTAACTTAAGTCAGGGTGTAAGGTTTTGGCTTAAAAAGCCGATTTATAGTGGTTTAAACTGCTCAAAGGCTTCGCGACAGTCGTTGCAATAGTGGATGGATCGGCAGAGGGTAGGGCCGAATGGATTTTTTAATTCAGTATTTGTACCGTTGCAGCGAGGGCAGGGTACATGCTCCAGAATGTCCAGATCTTCCAATACTACTTTACCGGATGGGGGCGGGGCCAGTCCAAATTGCTTAAGTGCCCTTCGTCCTTTTTCACTTATCTTATCCGATGTCCACGATTTTTTAAAACTTATTTCAACCTGCACCTGAGGGATACCCTTTTCATTTAACAGGGCAATCACTTCGTTTTTCATCATGTCTAATGCCGGGCATCCAACAAAGGTTGGCGTCATTTCGATAGTTACCGTGGAGGGATTCTGCAGGCGGATTCCTGTGATAACGCCCAGGTCAACCAATGACAGCACGGGAATTTCCGGATCCTTCACTTCATCGAGCCACTCCAGGATTTGTTTTTCGGTAAAAGGCATAAGTTGTGGGCCGGTGTTCACCACTCAGCCGTTGGGTCAATTCTGAATACTTCACTCATTTCGTCAAGCAGTGGCTGCAGGTGTTTGCTGTGCTTGCCGGCACGGCCGCCATACACCGGCTCAATAAGTTTCCAGTCGGGCAGGGTAAGTTGGGTTTGCCCGATAACCTGCTCAACCCGGGTCATCCATTTTTCCCGCAAGGCGCTTTCCCCGGGGAAGATGCCCTGATTAATCAGGTCTGCTTCAAAAGGAGAGGGTTCAAACATTCCGAGAGCATAGGGCATCGCTTTATCCAAGGATTGCTGCAGCCGGTCTATGCTTTCTCCGGTGGCGTTGCCCAGTTGTTTAACCCAGGTATTGGCGTGCAGCGTATGGTAGCGCAGTTCGGCACCAATCTTTACCGACAAGTCGGCCAGGGGTTGGTAGGCACAGTGGCTGAGCATTTCAAACCGGAAGGCCTCGGCTGTATCGTACAGAAAGTGCCTGATGAGGCTGAAGTCATATTCGCCATTTGGCAATTCAACGAGGATGCAGTTATGAAACTGGCCGGCATTGCGGGTAAAGGCAACTGTATCAGGCGGCTGCTCACCCAATTGGTGCAGCAACTGGTAAAGGGTGTAACTCTGGCCGATTTTGTCCTGCGCCATGCTGGAAAAAGCAATGTCTTCTTCGAGCAGGGGTCCCATGCCTGTCCATTCGGAGTTCCGGTGCCCGAGGATCAATAAGTCATCGGCCATTTTGTAGAGCAATTCTTTCAGGGCATCGGTATTCATGATTTTAGTTTTGTGCGTTCAAGAAATTCTTTGAGTTTATCACCGCCTTTGTAATCTGAAGCATCCCTGAATTTTTTTTCAGGGAGGGTAAGCCATAGCTCTTTCTCTTCGGGTGAGGTGAACCGGATATCCGCAGTGCGGATAGCCCACACATTATAAACCAGCTTAGAAGAAAATAGTTTCCTTGCTTCGCTGAAGGCCTTGGCCGGGGATGTGGCTAGCACGGTGCCTGCATGCTGGTGCTGCTTTCCGCGCTTCGCCAGCAGGTAAATTTCGAAGGAGACTTTTTCGCCCGGCTGTTCTTCAACCGGGGTAATAAATTCCCAAACAGGAGTGTTTCCTTCCGTCATAGCCGAAACATAAACGTTTCGGGTATCAACAACATAAAGCGACACACAGGTAAACCGTCTGGTGAATGCTTCTTTAGCCAGTACAAAAGCCAGCTCACGGTCGGGGGCGTGAACAATGCCTTCGTGCTGAAAGGGTTTTCCTTCTTTGGCTTGCACAAACACTTCAAACGTGCCAAACTGGTCGAGTGGTGCCTTGGGCGCAACCTGGCCGGGCTGCCCGATATCCGGCAACCGGGTTACACGTGGGTCCAGTGATTTCATCGCTGGCAAATATACGTTTCCTTCAACCGTTTGAAAACGCTTTAAACCAGTGCTGATAAATATCATGTCTACAAAAACCGCAGCTGGCGTATTATCGTTGCTTAGGGTATATGAAGTACCTGGATTTATTAGTGGCGCTGGATATTCTTTACCGGTTTTATCCGCGGTACCAGGTTAATGAACTTATCCTTTTAGCCGAAGATATCTGGCGGTGGGCAAACCACGAGTTGCCAGAAGACAGTGCCGCGCGGGTATACCTGCAAACTTGCTTTGCCTCACCGGCTGAAGCTATTCAATGGATCTGGAAAGAAGTTCAATTATTGGCCGGAACGTTTACAAGGCTAAATTAACCGCATTAACTCAAGCGCATTATGCCAATGGGGTAACGTAAGCCATGCTGGGTTTTTTCAGCGCTTCGCGCACCCACCGGCCACGCTCTTCGGCTATGCGCCTTACTTCAAGCCGTTCCTTATTGCAGGGACCATCGCCATTAATTACCCGTTTAAACTCTTCCCAGTCGGGCTCCGTATATTCCCAGCGGCCGGTATCCGGGTTTTTTTTCAGGTTCGGGTCTGGAATGGTAAATCCAAGTTCCCAGATTTTGGGCACATACATATCCAAAAACTGGTTGCGCATGTCATCGTTTGAGGCCATTTTCACTTTCCAGCGCATGAGCACTTCCGTGTGGGCAGAAATTTTATCAGAAGGACCAAAGAAGTGCATCATTGGTTGCCACCACCGGTTAATGGCTTCCTGAAACATTTGCCTCTGCTTTTGTGTGCCGGCTGCCAGGTAAATGACACAATGGTGGCCGTATTTCAGGTGGAAGGATTCTTCGGCACAAATCCGGTCGAGAGCACGGCAGTACGGGCCATAACTTCCTTTAGCGTTGGCCAGTTGGTTTACAATGGCACCGGCATCCACCAGCCAGGATATGAAACACGAGTCGGCCCAGGTAAATGCCGGGTAGTTGAAAATATTGGAATATTTCGATTTGCCGGTGATTAGGTCCGTGATCATCTGCTCGCGCGATTTACCCAGCGTTTCGGCTGCGCTGTAAAGAAGCTGGGCATGGCCTACTTCGTCCTGCACTTTAGCCATAAGCGAAAGTTTGCGCTTAAAGCCGGGTGCGCGGGTAATCCAGGTGCCTTCGGGCAAGGCTCCGATAATTTCGCTGTGGGCGTGCTGCTCAATCATCCGGATAAGCTGCTTGCGGTAAAGCTGGGGCATCCAGTCGGTGGGCTCTATTTTTTCGCCCCGCTCAATGCGGGCTTCAAACTCAGCAAGTTTTACCGGATCTTCCTGTGCAAGACTATCGGTTTTGATTCCTTCAAAGGTGTTCCCTCCTCCGTACATATCAATATTGTTTCTCTAAATCTACTTAAAAACAACTAACAGCCCTGGTTAGTTTTTCTTTAAACCGTTAATCAGCATATCGGCAAGTTGCCGGCCTAGTGCCTCGGGGGCAATGGAGTTTTCGGGGCTGTACCACAGCGGCATCCAGTTTAATGATGAAAACAGGGTCATTACCGAAAGTTTCGTGTCAATGTCTTTCTTGAATTCGCCTGCCAGAACACCGGCTTCAATTATTTTTTTAAACCGGTTGATGTAATTGATTCGAAGCAGCAGAAAGTCACGCAGGTAAGGCTGGCTAAGGTGCCGGTGTTCATTCATAAATACGGCAGAGGCCGTCAGGTCGCGGGCCATTACCCGCACATGCCCTTCAATGCCGATGCGGAGTTTTTCGCTGGCCGGTACCTTCATTTTCTCTACCTCATTTAATGAAGCCCGGAATTCGGCAGCCATGTCGAAGCACAGAATTCGCAATATCTCTTCTTTTGATTTGATATGCGAGTACAAACTAGCCGCTTCAATACCCAGTTTCTGGGCAAGGTCGCGCATGGATGCAGCAGCATATCCTTTTTCCCTGAACAGTTCGGCTGCTTTTCGGATAACCTGTTTTCTTCGCGATATTGATGCGGCAACCTCCATATATACTGCCTCAAAAATACAACAAAAAAGGCTTTAGCCTACTGGCAAATGTATAATTTGGCGGTTAGTGTCCCGTATGCAGTACCAGTCACCCAACGAGTATTTCTATAAACTTTATGCGCGGTTGTTTTTGCTTGTGCTTTTTCCGTTGGCTGTTTTCCTTCTTCTGTATTCGGGTATTCAAGCCGGTTTATTCGGCAGTCTATCACGCATTGATGAAGCGTATGCATGGGTGTTATGGGTTATTGTTCCGGTAGTTGCAGTTTTTCACTGGGTAGCAGGATGGGTTATCTTTCAGAAGAAGTTAAAGTCAGTACGAACGGTTGTCAGTCTGGGTGAAAAACTCGATCAGTATTTTTCCATTGTACATGCTCGGGTAGTGTTTCTTGTGCCGGGCTGGCTGGTGATGGCCGCTGGGTATTACCTGCTGCAGGACCAGGTATTTACCATCGTGTTTATAGCCGGTTTGCTGTTGCTTATACCGGTGTGGCCTTTTCCAGGCAAAGTGTGTAACGATTTACACCTGAAGGGCGATGAGAGAAGGTGGATACTTGAGTGGAAATAAAAGAGGCTGCTCTTTTGAAGCAGCCTCCGTGGTTTGCTGTTCTCAGAAAACTATACCAAAACTGAACGCATTTAGCCGCGGGTTATTGGGCTGGCTGGTGGTAAACAATTCGTTCAGGTCGTAATTAAAGAACAGGTCGGTGGAGCGGATACCAAGCTGAAGCCGGATACCATACCGGAAGTTCTGAAGGTAAAAATTATCCTTGTCTTTATCCTTCTCCTTATCGCCATCGCTTTTATATACTACTTTGCTGTGGCTGCCGATCCGATAACCTGCGTAGGGCCCTATGCCAATCCGGAATTTGCTGCCATACGAATCCCAAAAGCGGGTTTTATCGCCATGACCGCCAAAATCAAGTATGGGCACAAAGTAGGCGGTTATGTAGCTTACCGAGAGCTTACTCTTGGAATAACTCCTGGCCGGGTCAAGGTCTTCAGTAAACACAACACCATTTTCATCTTTCGACACAATCAGGTTGTCGTTTTCAAATTTGAAGGCGTACCAACTCATACCCAGGCCCCATTCCAGAAATAATTTTCCGGCAACCGGGGTATGCTGCACCGAGGTAAGCCCAAGGTACCAAGAACCCCAGGGGCGCGCGGTGTACAGGGCATTGGTTTCATCAGGAAATTTCCCCTCTTCGAGGTAATTGTTAAGGCCCAGATCGAGGTTTACTGAATGGCGGGTTCTGCGGCTGCGGTAGGTTCGGTTCCTGTGCCACTCGTTGTCGTTGTCATCATCTTCCCAAACCACTTCTTCCGGTTCAGCGGGTTTTTCAATTCGTGGGGTGTCGGCAACGGCTTGTACTTGCCTGCTCTCAACCCGGTTAAGGATGTCGGTGAATAGCGACTGGAAGTCGTACTGCCGCAGGATGGGTAGGTCGGCATGGTCTTTAATGGTAAAGACCACGCGGCTGGTTTTTGCCAGTTCAACAATTACGGTGTCGGTTTTTTGCTGGGCAAAGGTACCGCATCCAATGGCGGTGATAAGTGCACTTAATAAAATGGTTTTCATCATCGTTTAGTTTTTCTTTTCCTTATTGTCAAGGAAATTGAATGCAAAGAGTTCGTTTTTCCTTTCGCGCAGGTCGCCCAGGATATCCTCGTTGCTGAGGTTGTGGGCCAGTACTGCAAGCTTTTGTAAACGAGATGATTTCTTTTGTTCGGGGGTTGCTTCTTCTGCGGAAGTTTTTACTAAATATTTTGCATTAACTTCTTCAGCGGTTAGCACGATAACCAGGCCGGTGGCCGGTTGCGTAATACCTTCTTCCGCGTTGGAATTAACTGCGACCGACTCAATTACCTCGGTTGGGATTTCATAAACAGCAACCGACTGTACCTTGGCAGTGCCCGACTTAGTAACAATTTTTACTATACGCCTTAATGGTTTACCCTGGGCTTTTACCGGTGAAAGGTTTTTGTTCGGTAGCGGATGTGTGCCATTGGGTTCGGGCATATCGAAATGGCTTTTGGGTTCAGCCTGTACGTGTTGAGCAAGCGGTTCCTCTTCAGGAAAGTAGTTAACAACCAGCCAGGTGGCTATTGCAAACAGCAAAAGGCCTGCGGCAATCTTTAGCCAGAATCGTTTTTCGGTGAGGGTGTTCAACCCTGCTTCAATGCGATCCCACGCGTGTTGCGGGGCCGGAGTGGCGTAATGCTCAAGTTTTGATTTGAACAGGATATCAATGTGCGGCTTCATGGCGTTGGTTGTTTTTAAGTCTGGCCGTTGAATCAGCTAATACCTTTTGCAGGTAAGTGCGGGCGCGGCTTAACTGCGACTTCGATGTATTTTCACTGATGCCCAGGTGGTCGGCAATTTCTTTATGGGAGTACCCGTCAATGGCATACATGTTGAAAACAACCCGGTATCCGCTGGGCAGTTCCTGAATCAACCTGATCAGGTCTTCCGCCTCCAGGTGGTCGGCAAAGGTGCCCGGTTCGCGGTCGGCCACCTCAAGGTCGGTTTGCAGGTACATGGTGCGGTTCCTGCGTAAAAAGGTAAGGGCTTCGTTAACCACTACCCTTCGCATCCAACCTTCAAAACTTCCCTCGCCTTTGTATTGATCAATCCGGTCGAAAATTTTTGTAAAAGCGGTTACCAGTACATCTTCGGCATCCATGCTGTCTTTTACATAGCGGTAACACAGGGCAAACATTTTGGCCGAATAACGTTCATAAAGGGATTTTTGCGCGCTTCGTTCGCGCCTCATGCACCCCTTGATCAGTTGTTCTTCCTGTGCCCGGTAAATGACAAATTCCATTATGAATTCGTTTATAGGATGCCGATTTAGTTCATCAGGTTGCGTGAACAGGTAAATAAAATTAAAGCCCGCTAACTCGGGCTATTTTACTCCTTTTGCGGGTTTTGCTGAGGTTCGTTTAACCCTGCGTGAGCAACCACCCCACAATTAACAGAAGCAGAATAAACAGAATCATTCGTCTTTATTCTTTAATGACGTCAGGATTGCCTTTGTAGGTGATTTTACTGGCGATGCCCTCCCGCATTTCAAGCCTTCTGGTAACGTGTACTTTTGCTTTTGATGCTCCGGAAGTGCGCACATCGGCATCGCGGACCCGGAACTCGAAAGCACTGAGTTGGGAAGCCCCGCTGATGCGGGCATCCAACGAGTGGCCCTCACCTTGGAGGATTAATTCCGAAGCGCCATTCAGGCTTACGGAGAGGTTTCGCACATTGGCATCTCCTCGCACTTCAACGGCACCCGATGCCTCTATCTCCATATCGTCTTCGGTGAAATCGGCAAAACTTATCTCACCGGCTCCATTTGCTTCCAGGCGTTCCAGTTCGGGCATGGTAATGCGAATGCTCATCTGTTCCAGCTTCAGTGGATTGCGTTTCCAGTTAAAGCGTTCCTCATCATCGTAATCCACCACCAGCGTATTGCCGTTGGTGTAGATGTTGTATTTCTCCTTTTCGCTGTCTCGGCCGGTCCACTCTACCGCATAGGAGCTACCCCGGACAAGGGTTACATCCAGCAAGCCATTCAATTCCAGTTCTTTAAAATCCTCCAGTCCGTACTGGTCGTTTGCGGTTGAGTCACCCTCATCCCATTTTTGTTCACTCTGGCTGGTACAGGTGATGCACTTCAGCCAGCCATCGGTAGTAATTATCCAGGTGTTTCCGTTCCGGTTTTCTTGTTCGATGTACTGTGATAATAATCTCCAGGTGTTATCATCCAGCACGAAGGGGGAGTTGTAAGGGATATACAGTGTCATCTTCAGCCGCTGTGCCCGGAATACCGCTCCTTCACGGAACCGGATATTCGAATCGAAGGTGAGAACAGAATCCTGTTGTTCAACGCGGTAATCAATCATCTTTGCATTGTCGGCAGCTTCTTTGCGCGTCCTGCCCTGTGCTTCGAAGTACTGTACAAGTTTCAGGGTTTTTCCTTCGTATCCCTTTAACGAAAGGGAAGTGACATCGTAGTCATCAAGGCCGGTTTCCCTGATTTTCAGCACGGCTGTTTTGCTTTGCAGGTCATAACTGGTTTCTACCTTGTATTCGCCTTCTTCTTTAAAACCCATAACAATTTTCGGGATGGTAGCGCTGAGCACCACTACGGTGGTGATGAACAGGATAAAAAGGATCCAGCCCGTGGTGGCACTAAAAACAACCCGGTTAGCAACGGCCGATATGCCCAGTAGCATTATAACAATACCAGGAATCAGCGAGCCGACAAACATTACCACTACGGTAAAGGTTGGAATAGCCCGCGAAAATTCCTGTACGGGAAAACTGATGTCCTGCCAACCCAACAACCAGCCCGACTGGAAGGAGAAGAGTCCCAGAAATACGCCAAAAGCTACCACGGCACCAAATACCAGGGCGAGGCCAACACAGGCGATGACAACGCCAATGGCCACCCGCAACACTTCAGCAACCGGGTTAAGAATTTTTCCAAGGCCGGTAATCATCCAACCGATGAGCCGGAAGGGAAACAACAGGATTTTGGTCAGCGCACTTTCTTCGTTTTCTTCTGTTCCTTTTTTAATGGTAGATTCAATATTCGACAGGGTTACCGGTTCACCCTGCATCTGCATTTTTTCGGTAATGGATTTTGCCTCCGGCAACACAATCCACAATACGATGTAGGTAATGACACCCAATCCGCCAAATACGGTAAGAATGATAAACAGTAACCGTACGACTACCACGTCTATGCCGAAGTAAGCCGCCATGCCGGCCGAAACTCCGCCCAATACTTTCTTTTCCGGATCCCGGAAAAGCTTTTTTGTCACCTGGGGTTCATCCAGGTCATAGGATCCCGGAACAACGATCCATAATACCAGGTACACCAACAGGATAACGCCATAAGCAAGGGTTAAGAAAGCGAACAGTAACCGTATCCACACCGGATCAATATTAAAGTAGTTGCCCAGGCCTGCACAAACCCCACCCAGTATTTTGCGTTTTTGGTCACGCATAAATTTCTTTTCGGCCTGGGATGAAGTGTGGGCTTGCCGGTAGCTGCTTTCAGTTTTTGGTTCCGTGCGGGCGAAGTCCTGCTCTTCGGCAGCTTTAAAGTCGTGCACGCTGCCCATGGTGACAATCAGGTTTTTTACGTCTTCGCTGGTGATAACCTGTTTGCTTTCGGTAAGCTTACTCAGAAAGATTTCGGCAATGCGGCTCTCAATGTCGGCCAGGATTTCACTGCTGTCTTCAAAGGTGGAGAAATACTTGTTTACCGAATCGAGGTATTTTTTCAACGATTCATACCCATCTTCTTCAATATGAAAGATGATGCCGCTGATGTTGATGCTTATATTCTTTTTCATAATCGGAATGGTCGTAAGTTAGTTAAGAGGTTGCTTTTGATCGGGCAGTAATCATTTCGGTTGAATGA
>CAYNIH010000044.1:0-13813 GCA_964397115.1 uncultured Roseivirgaceae bacterium
CCTGGAGCATCAGCAACTTATAAAAGGCATACGCTACAGCTACCTTCAAACCAGGCTGCAGCAATTGCGCATGCTGGAAAACACCATGCCCCAAATGCACAATGAAAAGAGAAACAAGCAGGTATGGCTGGTTACGTATTGGAAACAAACTGCAGCGATTGCCGCAACCGTTGCCCTATTTGCTATTGGATTTCTGTTATGGAATAAACCGGCAACTCCAGAAGAACTTTATGCCGAACACTTTAAAATCTATCCCAACGTGTTCGAACCGATTACCCGGGGAGAAAATAAGCCGTCAATGCGCACCGAAGCATTTGCTGCCTACGAGGCAGGCAACTATGCGCAGGCTGCAGCACTGTTTAACCGCTTGCTTGCCGAAAAAGAAGAAGCCGGTGTGCTGATGCTGCTTGGTAATTGCAACCTGGTACTCGGCAACACAGCCGAAGCCCGCAGCCAGTTCATCCGTTTGATTAATGATTTCGATGACCTGGATAACCAGGCCAAGTGGTACCTGGGACTGAGTTACCTGAAGGATGGCGATCTAAAAACTGCGCAACTCATTTTGCAGGAACTCAGCAACAGCGAATACTCTTATGCCGCACGTGCCAGAAAACTGCTGAACGATATCAACTAACGGAGCGACTCCAGAAACTCATCCCACTCGTTACCGTGATGTCCTGAAAGCTCACGAAGGAAGAGTGCATACGAAGGCTTATGGGGCTTGCGTAACAACGGCATCCCCGCCTCTTCCGGTGTATAGTCTCCCTTTCGTGTGTTGCAACTTTTGCAGGCAGTCACCAGGTTGTGCCAGGTGTGCTGCCCGCCTCGTGAGCTGGGGATTAGATGGTCTAACGTTAAATCTTTTTTGGTGCCACAGTACTGGCATTCAAAATTATCGCGCTTAAAAATATTCTGACGGGTAAGTGTTACGCCCTTGTAAGGGGCATGTACATACCGGTTAAGACGGATGACAGATGGCATGGGAAAACTTTTGGAAACCGAGTGCAGTTTGTACCCGTTGGCCGGCCTCACTAACTCACTTTTGTTGAGGTACACCAGGATGAAGGCGCGCTGTACCGAGCACACCATAAGCGGACTATAATCCTGATTAAGCACCAAAACGCGGTTATTCATAGGGGAAAGATAACGGCATTCCGGCTATGAAGCAATACAGGCATTCACTGATAAGGATTTATTCAGGCGGCAAAACCCTGCGGGCATAAAGAAAGGTATGGGTATAAATGCGGGATTCCTGGGCAAGAATACCTTCCTCATCGAAATGGTCAATGCGCACCTTTTCAGCAACATGGATCACCCTGTCTTCGGCCAGCAGGATGCCCACATGAGAGCTGCCATCCTTTATATTCTTAAAAAAAACCAGGTCACCGGGTGCTACATCGTCATCTTCATTTACGGGTTTACCTTCTTTCTGCTGCTGGGAAATGGCATACCCCAGGGCATAGCCGCTGAGCTTATATGCCATTTGGGTAAAAGCAGCCGGATAAATACCAAAAGGCGACCGCCCGCCCGGCATAAACGGAGCATTAAGGTATTTTAATGCCATCGCTTTCAAAAACTCCACGTCACGTTTTTGGCCAAGGTTTTTCGCATCCCCGTTAAAGGCAAACTGCTCTTCCATTTTAAACAACTCCGTACCGGATATGGGGATGATGCTGCCCATTAACACCTGCAACGGATTTTTGTTATGGAGGATGCTGGCCGTGATGTCGGTAGTGATCTTAAAATTGGCGCTGTTGATATACTCAAAATGTTCGGCCGAAATGGGGTGATGCTGGCGGGCATCCAGCCATCCTTCAAACCCGTCAAAGTGGTTGCGCACCCGTATCCACCTGCTATCGTTATTCCGTTCAAGTACCTCATAATGCTCGCCAAACAGTAACTGGTTTACCTGTTCGGCCGCATGGCCGGGTTCGGCACGCACCGGTACAAGGCTCAGGCGGCACACTCCGTAATTTGTTTCAGCCGTATTCACTGGTCAGCGTTTAAGTCGGTCCAACTGTCTTTTTGCATCACGTTCCTTTATCGCTTCGCGCTTATCATATAACTTCTTTCCACGAGCCAGCGCAATTTCCAGTTTGGCATAACCCCTGTCGTTGATGAACAGGCGTACCGGTACGATAGTAAGCCCCTTTTCATTTTTTTGCTCAAGTTTACGCAACTCGCTTTTTTTCAGCAGCAGTTTTCGTTCACGCTGCGAGTCGTGATTATAATGGGTACCGTGTTCATAGGGTGTAATCGTTATACCCTTTGCAAACAATTCACCGTTTGCAAAATAACAATAACCGTCCTGCAGGTTTACTTTCCCTTCGCGTACCGATTTGATTTCTGTTCCTTTGAGCACCATTCCGGCAGTGTACTTATCCAGCAACTCGTATTGAAAAGAGGCTTGCCGGTTGCGCACATTCAGTTCGTTGGAGAATCGATTGCTCATGCCATTATTTCGCTTTAAACAAAGTGTCCAGTTTCTTTTTAGGTAAAATCTTCTGTCCGGTTTTTCCTTCGGCAATCAGTCGGTCACCCACCCTGGCCTTATACGAGCAAATCAACTCGTTGCCGGTAAGCGATTCCACCCGGGCAGTAATCGCCACCTCATCGCCTATAAATGCCGGACTTTTGTGATCAATGCTCAAAAACGTGCCTACCCCTTCTTCGTCTTCCCCACGCATATCCAGTACAAACTGCCGGGTTGTCCACTCGATTTCGCGTGCCAGCGTAAACGTTGCGCAAACCGGATGAACGATGGCTCCGTGAAAAGCAGCCACATCAGCAGCCTGCACAGTAAAGGAATACTGCTTAACATCGCCCGGTTTGAAAACGGATTTCATGTGCGCACGTTGTTAATCGGGTATCGCGCCATTGGGGTTACCTCCAGTGAACTAAACAATCCATCTTGATATTTATAATGAGCTGCTATGGCGATCATGGCCGCGTTATCGGTACAATACTCAAACGCAGGGATAAAGGTAGTCCATCCGTTTCGTAAAGCCCGCACAGCCAGTTGCTCACGCAGGTACGAATTGGCCGAAACCCCGCCTGCTATGCCCACTTCTTTAATGCCCGTTTGCTGAACAGCCTGTTCAAGTTTATCGAGCAGCATGGTAACAAGGTGGTGCTGAATGCTGGCGCACAAATCATGAAGGTTCTCCTCCACAAAAGCAGGGTTACGCTTCAATTTGTCGCGCAAAAAATAAAGGAATGCCGTTTTAATACCGCTGAATGAAAAATCCAGTCCGGGCATATCGGTTTTAGGAAAAACAAAGGCAGTGGGGTTTCCTGCTTTTGAATACCGATCAATCAGCGGCCCACCGGGATAAGACAACCCCATCAGTTTGGCGGCCTTATCAAAGGCTTCTCCTGCCGCATCATCCTGCGTTTCGCCCAGCACTTCCATGGCGAGGTAATTAGTAACCCGTAGCAACTGGGTATGCCCACCGCTGACCGTCAGGCACAAGAAAGGAAATGCCGGTTTCGGATCTTCAATGAAATGGGCCAGCACGTGGGCTTCCATGTGGTTTACTTCAATTAGGGGTTTGTTCAGAGCCAGGGCCATACCCTTGGCAAAGGAAATACCAACAAGTAACGAGCCCAACAAGCCCGGACCCCGGGTAAAGGCAATCGCATCAAGCGATGATTTCGGAATGTTGGCCTGTTTCAGCGCCTCATCCACGATAGCAACAATCTGTCGCTGGTGGGCACGCGAGGCCAACTCGGGTACCACCCCGCCATAATTACTGTGTACCTCCTGGGAGGCAATAATATTATTAAGTACCTTGCCGTTACGAATCACCGCAGCAGAGGTTTCATCGCATGAAGATTCGATGGCAAGGATGACGGGACCCATAGCGTAACGCATGAAACTGCAAGTTATCAAAAATCAGGTATTGTATTGGCTTAAGAGTATTGTACTCTATGGATTATACCTGTTTGTGCTCTTGCTGCTCTCCTCTTTTTTTATCCTTCAGTTACCGGCCGTACTAACCCGCCTGGTTAAGGTACTGCTCAACTCCCTGTCTGAGCAAACCGGGTTTAGTACATCCATTGGGAAAGTAGAATTCTATTGGTTCGACCAGTTGTTAATTGAACGCCTCGCTATTGTTGATCCTGAAGGTAACCCAATGATAAACGCAAACCGGCTGCTTATCAACTTCTCGTTTAACGGACTTTTAGGCAGCAACGATACCTTTATTGATGCAGTAATTGCCGACAGCGCAGGGGTGTTCCTTGCCAGTATACCCGAAACCGACTCCACGCAAAACCTCAATATCAATGTGTTTTCAAAAAGACTAAGAAAATCAGAAAAAAAATCCGCAAAAAATAATGGAAGCATTCTCCTGGGTGAAGCCATCCTGAAGAATTCGTCATTCACCTATACCACCGATCGCGACAGCATTCAGACCGGTTTTGATTATAATCATTTTACAGTAACGGTACATGAGGCGGAACTTCAGGAATTTCTTATTCTGGATGATACCGTGCAGTTCAACGTTGCCTCCCTTGAGGCAACGGAAAGAAAAAAAGGCTTTAGTATTCATCAGCTCCAAACATTCTTCAGGATTTCCGATTCAGCTATGGAATTTCTTGGCCTGAAACTGAAAGCGGGAGAAAGTTTCATTAGCGATACGGTTACGTTCTCCTTTTCTGAGCAAGGCGACCTGGATGATTTTGTGAATAAAGTCTCCATCCGAGGGCATCTTGCTAACACGGTGGTAAACCCCAAAGACCTTGCCCTGTTCTTTTCCGAAGCGCGTGCGCTGCCCAATCCGGTAATTATCAGCGGAAACCTTACCGGAACGATTGCCGATTTTCGCTTCACCGATATGATCGTTGAAACCAGCAATACACGGCTTACCGGAACCCTTCAGATGGAAGGCCTTCCGAATATTACCGAAACATTTGTGGTACTTACCCTCAACCAATCAAAAGTAGATTTTTCCGATTTGCATTTCCTGCTGAATGAACCGGTAGTCAACCGATTGAAACCCCTGGGGAGAATGACTTTATCCGGTCAGTTTTTGGGTTACCCCACCGACTTTGTGGCAACAGGCGATTTTGTCAGCGCACTCGGTCATATCCGTTCCGACATTAACTTCAAATTGAATGAAACTGATATTGAACGCTCAACTTATCGCGGCCGGCTTGCATTAACCGATTTTCACCTGGGAAAATACGTGCGTGATACGCTTAATTTTCAGCGGGTCAGTATGGATGGCGAAATAAACGGAACTGGCCTCGCACTCAATTCAGCTGATTTGACGCTTAAAGGAATTATCCCCGTTATTGGAATTAAAGGGTACACCTACACCGGCATTGAAACAAATGCCCGGTTTGCAAGCCAGCTTTTTAAAGGAACCGTAAAGATAAACGACCCGAACCTTCAACTGGTCATCAACGGATCGGTGGACCTTCGAAAGGGTATTAATCAATTGAATTTTACCGGAGCCATTGACACCCTTAATCTTGATAAAATAAACCTGGCGCGACAGCCTTTGTTTATAAAAACAAAAATGAATATCGCCATGCAGGGCCTTGAGCTTGACAGCCTTAACGGAACTGCTTCACTAACCGACATCACCCTTGTTAACCAGGGCAAAGCCCTCCATCTCGGAAAGGTAATGCTGGAGGCCTTTCGAAACCGCGAACAACGTCAATTAAAACTAAAGACTTCACTAGCCGATGCAGATATATCAGGCGATTTTTATTTCTCCAATCTGTTCAGTGACGTCCAACGCCTGATGAAGGAGTTCATCCTGAACATTGAAAACAATGCCGAAGCTACCCAGGCATATTACGTAACCCGGTCATACAAGCCTAAACCGTACCATGCCGATTTTGCCATTCACCTGAAAAATATCGGACCGGTAATGGATTTGCTCAATATCCCACTTGCCCTAAGCGTCAATACCGGTATTGAAGGAAAAATTACAAACGGAGCAACCACCAACATCCAGGCGTTTACCCGCTTCGACACCCTGCGGTATGGCACAAGTTCCTTCTTCGATAATCAGATTGAACTCAATGCTTCAAAAATTACCGACAGCACCCGCACGCTCGCCATGGTTTTTCTCCAATCGGCCAGCCAAAGGGTTACACCCGACATTCAAACAGAAAACCTTACCCTTGAAGCCATCTGGGACAGCCAGCGGATTGACCTGGAGTTTAATGTTGAGCAGGAAGAAGGCAATTCAGTTAACCTGCACACTAACGTTGAATTCCGCGACAGCACCTACATCCGCTTTCAGCCATCGGCAATAAAGTTGCTGGATCAGGCCTGGGCATTTGATCCATTGAATGAAATAGCCATCAAAGGCAAAGAATGGTCGTTCCGGCAGGTAACCCTGATGAACCTGCAACAAGCCATAGGCATTTCCGGAAAGCTTTCTGCTGACTCAGCCCGCTCACTATCGTTGTTTGTAAAGAATTTTGATCTGCAGTCACTTAACCCGCTCATTAACCGAAACCTCTTTGGTACAACCAATGCTTCCGTTATCCTTACCAATTATTACGGGCAGGCGAATATCCAAAACAGTTTATCCATCAGGCAATTGAGTATTGATGGTTTTCTGATTGGAGACGTTACCGGAAACAACCTCTGGGATACGAATGCCCGTCAGTTTAACCTGGATTTCTTTATCGACCGCCTCGGCAGCCGAATCGTAAACTGCACGGGCTACTATAAGCCCACCGAACCGGTTAGCCCGCTTAACGTTACGGCCCGCTTTACACAAGCTAATCTTAAAATCTTTGAACCCTTCCTTGAGGATATCTTCAGTCAGTTTCAGGGAACATTAACCGGAAGCTATACCCTGACCGGGAAACTGTCAAACCCCGAACTGAACGGCATCGGCAAGGTCGAAAACGGAGGACTGCTTATCAATTACCTCAACACCGCCTACCAGTTCAACGGATATTTGGGGATCACCCCGAACTCCATAAACCTGCAGAATATCACCCTTACCGATGCCTTCCGAAACCAGGGCATGCTTCAAGGAAGCATTACGCACACCAATTTCGATAACATGGAAGTAAACCTGGCTGCTAAATTTACCGACTTCCAGGTGCTGAATACTACTGCACAGGACAACAACCTGTTTTATGGACAAGCCTATGCCTCAGGCGATGTAAGCATTACCGGCCCGGTTAACAACCTGAAGATAACCGCAAACGCCACCACTCGAAAAAATACAAAACTGTTCATCCCCATAAGCGGCACCACCACAACCGAGAAAAGAGATTTCATCACTTTTGTAAACTTCAGCGACTCCACCTACCTGGCAGACCTGCAAACTCAAACCGCATCACGTATTAACCTTACGGGAGTAACTATTGATTTTAATATTGACGTAACACCCGATGCCTACTGCGAGATCATTTTCGATTTAAAGGCAGGCGACATCATTCGCGGGCGGGGTACCGGAAAACTTAAACTGCAACTCGACACCAAGGGAGAATTCAACATGTTCGGTCCGCTTGAATTTGCCGAAGGCTGGTACAACTTTACCTTGTACGACATCATCAATAAGGAATTTCAGATCAAGCCCGGGAGCCGCATTACCTGGTATGGCGATCCCTACCAGGCCACCCTGAACATTGATGCCTCGTATAACCAGCTTGCCTCGCTGGCACCCATTCTTTCCGATCCCTCCCTAAGCGAGGTTACCCAAATAAAACGCAAATATCCGGTGCAGGTGCTGCTTAAACTGGAAGGACCAATGCTCTCGCCTCAGATTAATTTCGACATCGAAGCAACCGACCTGCCTAAATCCATACCGGTTGAAGGCCGGCCACCCGTTGCCCTTGACCTTGAATTCTATTCTTTTAAAAACAAAATAGATGAGCAGGAACTTAAAAAACAGGTCTTCAGCCTGATTATCCTGCGCAGGTTTTCGCCACTGGAATCGGGCATCAGCATGAGCGGCTCAGTAGCGAACAGTGTAAGTGAGTTGCTTTCCAACCAGCTCAGCTACTGGATGAGTCAGGTAGATGAAAACCTGGAGATTGACGTAGACCTGGGCACCATGGACCAGGAAACGTTTAACACCTTTCAACTCAGGCTGTCGTACACATTTTTAAATGGCAGGCTGCGGATTACGGGCGATGGCACGTTTAACAACCAGCCCGGCACCAACACAACGGGTAATCAGCCGGGCACTACTGCACCGATTGCGGGAGACTGGACCGTAGATTACCTGTTAACTCCAGACGGAACATTAAAAGTTAAGATGTACAGCCGCACCAACGTTAATCAACTCGTTACCAATGCCGCTAATCAAACAACATTAACTACCGGGGTGAGCCTGATGTACACCCGTAGTTTTAATGAACTGAAAGATCTGCTGCGCGCAAACCGCAACCGGAATTTACGAAGACCGGAAGAAGAGGAGCTTCCGGATAACCCTGTAAAACAAAATGAAGGTAACTAGCTTGTTTATCCTTACCTCACTCCTTCTTTTTAGCGTTCGGGCGCAGGATACCACCCGGGTAGTTAACCGCAAGCGATTGAACACAGTAATTATTACGGGTAGCACGGGGTATGCTGCAACACTCATCGGACTGAATCAACTCTGGTATGCCGAAAGCGGCAAACAGTCCTTTCACTTTTTTAACGACAACAACCAGTGGAAGCAAATGGACAAAGCCGGGCATTTCTTTGCTGCCTTTCAGTTCAGCTACGCCACCTCATCCCTACTTCAATGGAGTTCTGTTGGCAAACGCAAAGCCGACATTTGGGGCACCGTTACCGGCTTTCTTATTTTACTGCCCATCGAAATCATGGACGGCTTCGCTTCCGATTACGGGGCCTCGGCAGGCGATTTAGCCGCCAATGCCACCGGCTCGGCTTTTTATCTGGGGCAGTCTTTATTATGGAATGAGGTGCGGTTGTATCCGAAATTTTCCTTTCAGAGAACCGGCTATCCTCCGTTGCGGCCTGACGGTACCCTTGGAAACAGGTGGGCAAGCGAACTCCTTAAAGACTATAACGGTCAAACTTATTGGCTTTCGGTTGACATGGACAAATTCTTAGGCTTCCCGAAGTGGCTTAACCTGGCCCTGGGGTATGGAGCACATGATATGGTTTATGCTACCGATGCCGAAAATTCCGCAGCAGGCTACAAGGCCTACCGGCAGTACTACGTTGGAATTGATTTTGACGTGTCGCACATCAAAACCAAATCAAAGCTCATCAACACTAGCCTTTACCTTCTTAATCTGATTAAACTTCCGGCACCCGCCATCAGTTTTTCAACCAACGGCATCAACTTCAGCTTGTTCGAGTTCTGAAAGTTGACGCTTTTTTTATACCTTCCTACCCCAAAACCTTTCTTCTATGAATATCTTGCAGGCCGTAAAACAATATGCCGACCAGATTGGCGGCACATTCACAGACTATGATCTTACCAAAGGAATTGTTGTAGTACCGCTGAACAATGGCCGGTTCCAAACCGTGCTGGTGGTTATTGAAAAAAGTAAGACGTCAGGTAAGGATCGCGCGGTATTCACTTCTAAAGTTGCTGAGTATAATCCGTCCATCGACACGTACGAACTACTGGTCCATAACGGGCATTTCGATTTCAGTAAATTCATCATCGAAGATGGCCAGTTAAAAGTGGTGGCTTCAAGCCTGGTGGATACTACCGATCCGGACGATGTGAAGTACATGGTTCAGGAAGTAGCCCAACTGGCCGATCATTATGAGTTGAAATTCACAGGTAAGGATATCCACTGAACCAACCTACGTGCTATTTCGTTACTTTTGCGCTGCAAGCCGGCTTACCGCGCTGCCTTAGGGTCAGAGAGGAAAGTCCGGGCAACTTCAGGAAGCATACCCCGGGAAATCCGGGGGGTTTGGCGGAAAGCGCCAAATACAGAGAGTGCCACAGAAAAGAGGTAGCCTTTACGGGTGACGTCAGGGTGATAGTGAAAGGGCGGGGTAAGAGCCCACCGCCCCGGTGGTAACCATCGGGGGCACGGAAAACCTTATGCGTTGAAAGGTCAAATAAGTCCTGGTGATGAATGCCTGATTCAATGCCGACTTGTCGGCTGCCGGGACGGGTGGACCGATTGATCCTGACGGTAACGTTAGGACCAGACAAATGGTAAGCATCCCGCCACTGGCGGGAAACAGAACCCGGCTTACAGGCTTGCACCTTAAACCTTCCGGAAGAGCCGGAAGGTTTATTTTTAAGATAACCCAAACCATGGCAAAAATTCTGATTGTTGACGACCTGGCCGCCATTCGCTCCTCCCTGCGCGAAATACTCGAGCATGAAGGCCACGAAGTGGTGGAGGCAAAAGACGGTGAAGAAGCGCTTAAGGTGCTTGAACAACATGAAATTGCCGTAGCCTTTTGCGATGTGAAGATGCCTAAGCTTGATGGCATCGAAGTGCTGGAGCGCGTAAAGAAAGCAGGCCTGCCTACGGCATTTATCATGATATCTGCGCACGGCACCAAAGAAACGGCATTGGAGTGCATAAAGCGGGGCGCCTATTTCTTCATTCAAAAACCTTTCGAAAGCATCGAAACCATTCTGATCCATTTGCGGAACGTGTTGGAACGAAACAGCCTGCGCGAAGAAAACAGGGTGTTAAAAAGGAAAATTAGCAAGGACTTCGACATTATTGGTAATTCGGAAGCCATCGCACAGGTTAAAGCCATGATTGAAAAAGTGGCACCTACCGAAGCGCGCGTGCTGATAACCGGACCAAACGGGTCGGGCAAAGAACTGGTGGCCCGCCAAATCCATGAAAAAAGCAGGCGCTCCGACATGCCGCTCATAGAAGTGAATTGTGCCGCCATTCCGTCTGAACTGATTGAAAGTGAATTGTTTGGTCATGAAAAAGGATCCTTCACCTCGGCCATTAAGCAACGGATCGGAAAATTTGAGCAGGCTGAAAACGGCACTTTGTTTCTGGACGAAATTGGCGACATGGGTTTACAGGCACAGGCTAAGGTATTACGGGCATTACAGGAAAACAAGATAACCCGTGTTGGTGGCGAAAAGGAAATTCATGTGAATGTGCGGATTATTGCCGCTACCAATAAAGACCTGAAAAAAGAAATAGCCGAAAACCGGTTCAGGGAAGATTTGTATCACCGGTTGAGCGTGATCGTAATCAAGGTGCCCTCGCTGGCCGAAAGAAAGGAAGACATCCCTCTTTTGGCGGATAAGTTCCTGACAGCCATAGCCGAAGAACACGGTAATAAAAAGAAACGAATTAATGAAGGCGCATTAAAGGCCTTAAAAGATTACCCTTGGACAGGTAATGTTAGAGAGTTACGTAATGTGATGGAGCGGCTGGTAATCATGTCCGGGGAAGAAATTACCCCCAAGGACGTAGAGAATTTTCTTTGAGAAAACTCAGATTTTTTTCTCAGCTGCCTGACGGGCCGGAACTTCCTTTTTGCTGTAAGTAGGGCAGGTATATTGGCTGCAGGCAGAAATAAAACCGGCTAAAAGAAGAAAAATAACAAACTTTTTCATATCACGTGGCTTATTGGTTGAAACAAAAATAGAACAGTTCGGGTACAAAACAAATTCAACGTGCTTTTTTACCGTTAATCGTAAAATTTGGCTACTCGGCCATCAGGTTGCATCCTCTCATTTCAGCATTATCCGCCCGCCCGATCACCTCAAACGTACCATTACCAAAAACAGTGCCCAAGTCAGCGGTTTCGATAAAGGCAAGGGTGTAAAGATTTGCTAAATCAATAATATTAATCCCTCCTATCTTATTTAGCAGCCCCATCCTCAGCGGATCGGTAATATCGCGTACCTCCACCCGCATCCAGGGGGGGCATTGAAAATGCCCGTTTAACCAGCTGTAGGCCTGCGAATACAACTCCGTCATCCCGTACTCCGAATAAACCCTATCCACATGAAGGCCGGCTGTTAACCCATCGTGCAATTCCTGACGGGTTAGCTCCTTTCGCCTGCCTTTCATGCCACCAGTCTCAAAAACCAGGCAATCACTCAAATCGGGGGAATAGCGTTCTGCCAGTTCAAGCAAGGCAAACGAAACCCCCCAAACAATAACCCTGCGGTTACCCCTCGCGCGTAATTTCTTAACGTCATCAACCAGTTTATCGTAATTATGGAGATAAAAACCGGAACCCCTGCTGCCCGACACTTCAATAAAATGCTTCATCATAACTACCAGCGAAGAGTTTGCTCGCTCCAGATAAGAAGGCAGCAGGGCCAGAAAGTGATACCCGGTTAAGGGTCCGAAAAAGTGCTCAAAGCACAACCTGGCGTTTTGAAGGTAAAAAGAAAGATCATAAACATAATGCCGACTCACCACCGAACCGGTTGTACCGCTGCTGATAAACTCCGTTTCATGCCTCCATTTACCGGTTTTTACATGGTGGGTTTTAAAAAAATCAATAGGTAAAAACGGGATGTCTTGTATCCGCTTCACATCAGCCGGCACAACCCTTCGGGCAGTAAGGTACTGCCGGTAAACGGGGTTATTCCGCGCCTGGTACCGGAATAAATCAAGCGCAATATTTTCGAATGTTGCCTCGTTTACTGTGTATATTTGGGATTCAAAACCTTTGAGTTCTTGCAAGCGTTTTTGAGTTAACCGTTCAAAGTTAGTGCATGAGAAGTATTAACCATGTTGGAATATTCTGTTTTCTGCTTGCAGGTGTCAGCGCTTGTTTTGAGCCGCCCCAGTTCAGCGATGCCCCCGAAATAGCGTTCAACAAAATTGAATTTAAAGTTACCCCTGATTTTGCAGTGGTGGATACGCTAATTCTTTACATTGATTTCAAAGATGGCGATGGTGACCTGGGGTTCAATAAAACGAATCTTCGGCATTCCAGCGACCCGTTTCACCCCTACACGTATTACCTGGAAACCCCTGATGGCGGTGTTCGGCCCGTTGCCACCGAAGAAGTGAACATTACCGCCCCAAGCCCGATTCCATCACAGGTTTCTTTGCTGAAAGCCACGGCACCGCTGGGAAAACTCGTTACCCACCGCACACGCACAAAACCTGGCTATGACTTTTTACCTCCCCTTACTCCTGATAAAATCGGATGCAAAAACTATATTCTCTCTTACTTAATTATCCCACCTGAGTTATTGTCCACGATTGATTCAACATACAACATAGTAGCCACCAGTTCCTCAGGTGATGCTTTACTGCAAGACACATTGTATTTTGACACCAATCCTAATTATTACAATATCCGCATACGGTTTTATCAGAAAATAAATGGCGTATTGCAGGAATTTAGTTGGGAAGAGGAATTCTGCAGCACTTTTAACGGCCGCCTGCCTCTGCTGTCCGATAACAACGCTCCCCTGGAAGGTACCATCCGGTATAATATGCAATCAACCGGATTTTTGTCGCTGTTCAGTGTAAAAACACTGGCACTTGATGTGATTATTACCGACCGGTTTTTACGTTCCGATTCCATCCGTACCCCCGAATTCACCCTGGACCGGATTCGTGTTAACTAATCCTCCAATAAAGGCGCAAACCGCCCTGGGTCAACTTCGTGCATAAGGGCATACACCTTTTCAATAACCTCATCGCTGTTGGGCTTTGAGAAATAATCCCCGTCTGATCCATAGGCAGGCCGGTGTTCTTTTGCGGTAATGGTAACGGGCTTCGAGTCAAGGTAACGATACCCCTCCTGTACCTCAAGCACCTGCTGCATCATGTAGGCGGTGGCTCCGCCCGGAACATCTTCATCGGCAAAAACAATCCGGTTGGTTTTTTTCAGTGATTCGACAATTGTGTGGTTGATATCAAACGGAAGCAGAGTTTGAACATCAATCACTTCGCA
>CAYNIH010000045.1:0-13659 GCA_964397115.1 uncultured Roseivirgaceae bacterium
TGTCGTACTTCGTCTTTAAGGTATGACGATCGACCGGTATCCAGCCCGATTCGTACCAGGCCGGAAGAGCCCTGTTCCCAACCGATAAATACGGTATCTTTTACAAGCACGGCCGGGTCTAACGTAAAGGAGATGAATTTGCTGTTCGCCTCGCGCCTTACCGGGATGGCTTGCTCGGTGAGCAAGGTTCCGGGTCTGCCGTTTTTGTTGTTCCAAACTTTTAGGGTTACGATGTTCGGACTTGCCCACCCGGTATAGGGATAGTGAATATACCCTCCGTTAAGCGTATCCTGCCCAGAGGTGCTTAGGACAAACCGGCATGCGGCCATGTTGCCAGCCTGCGTGAGACCTGCAGCATATTCGGCTGAGCCGTCATCGTACGCATAGTAATCGATAAAGGCGCTTTCAACAAAACTGGAATCGTTCAACTGAAAGTTGGGATTACTCACCAAGGTATCGCGTGTATTTACCCGAAGATAAATTTTCAGGAAGGCCGAATCGGCAGATGAAGGAAACAAGATTTTTGAAGGCACATGGGGCAAGGTAAAAAATTTTCGTTCGAGGCTTGCCAGCGATGATGGAACCGAATCGCTTAGTGAACCACCGCTTACTGTGGTGGTACCGTTTTCGTAAACACGCAGCGCAAAGAATGAGTCGAAGTTCATGGGCTGGTTGATGTTCGAGAGGTTATACAGGCCAACCGCGGGATTACTGAATGCCGGATTCGTTACCGGGTCAGTAAAGTGGCGGTAGGGTATGGCCTGGTAGGGATCTAACGGGCTGCTGATAGGTTTGAAAACGGCACGGTCGGGGTAAAATGTGTTGGAAGTGCTCCGGTTTACATTCAGGTAAACATAATCAATGTGCCAGGTATCGTACCGGCCTGATTGCCGGCCAAACGTGCGGAAGCGGAACTGAAAGTCATCGTGAAAAAAGCGATCCTGATTTATTTGAATAAGGGTGTCATAGAATACCTCAGGTTGTCCACTGTCATCGGAGGTGAGTAACACAATGGTTTCCCAACTACCGGTATTGTTTTTGAATTCAAGCCTGAGGTAATCGTTTGGATCAGGTGCTTCTCCGTATCCCCCCCATTGGTAGTAGAAGCTAAAGAACACCGTGTTCCGAAGGGCAAGCGGTACATCGGCCATTTTTATCTTTCTTGAAAGGAGACTGTCGGTATAGCCCTGTGCCTGCGGGTCATTCTGGTTGTAGGGCAGGCCCTGATCATTGAGGCCATCAAAACTGCATACACCGGTTGATGGAGGATTTATTCCCAGGTCATCGTTTATCCAAACGGTGCTGTAAGCATCCCACAAAGTATCGGTATTGGCGGGAGTTGAGAAGTCATCCCAGTAAGGAAGCGCCAGGGCAGGAAGGTTTTGCTGGCGCGCATTTTTCTTTTGCGTAACGGATGAAGGGTTAATAATAGGCTCAACAACCAATTGAGCCCATGCTGTTACGGGCAGGAATAAGGCGTATGCAAAAAGTCGCGTTGCCGCCAGCACCTTACAGGGGGTTGTTTTCGTTGTCGTCCTCATCAGGCATCACCACGGTTCCTTTTTTTCCTACCCATAGTTCAACGACATCACCCACTTTAATATTTTCTTTAGGTGCCGGCTTTTGCTTAAGCACCACAATGGGCGAAACGGCTAGTGTATCGCCAACCAGGTGAATTTGCCCCAGGTTAAGGTTGGAGCCGAAGATGGGTATTTTGGCATCTTCCAGGGAGTAACCGGTTACATCGGGCATGGGCACGGTGTCGCTGCCGCCATCTTCAACCACCAGGTCAATTACCGAACCTTTAGGAATGCGTGTGCCCGGTTCAATTTTTTTCCCTTCAAAGTGCATTTCCTTTACCAAGTTAAGGAACGGCCCGCGAACGAGCTGGATTTTTCCGCGCTTCAGTTCATTTCCGCGAAGCACGGCCTCGGCATTAACCAATGAACCGTCTATTAAATCGGGAACGGGCACGCTGGGCGGATTGACACGGTTTACCGATAGGTAGATAACCCGGTTCTCCTTTACTTTAGCTCCTGCCTGCGGGTATTGTTTTAGCACGGTAAGCGGGGGGTAATCTTCTGAATAGGAGCTGTCGTTTACTTCAAACCGCAGGTTACGCTTCACCAAAGATTCCTCCAGTTCGGTAATGGTCATGCCCTCAACATTGGGCACGGTAATCGTTTGGCCGTGGTTGGTAGCCGAGGGCAGGTAGATGTAGAAATAAATGATCAGCAACAACAGGACCGAACCGGTTGTAATCGACAGGCTCAGGAGCAGGCCTCCCAGGGTTGTATTGTGTTTTTGCAAGAGTGCTTTCATCATCCTATTGTATCAACGGGCTGCACGCCAGGGACAAAGTTAATAGTGTAATGCAGATGTAAAGTTGCGTTCAATGGGCTGGGTTGATTCATGCCGCTGCCGGGCAAGGGTAATCAGCCGGGTGATAAGCTGGGTAAACCCAATGCCGCGTTCATTCCACATCATGGGGTACATGCTTGAGTTGGTAAATCCGGGTATCGTGTTGATTTCATTTACATACACCTTTCCTTTTTTGGTAAGGAACAGGTCAACCCGGGCAAAGTCCTGGCAATACAGAGCATCGAATGCCTTAACAGAAACGTTGCGGATTAGGTTTGTGGTTTTTTTATCCAAACCGGCAGGCACTTGTATGGTTACCGCATCCGGATCAACATACTTTGCATCGAAGGTGTAGAAGTCATACTTATCGTGAACGATGATTTCTCCGGGGTTTGAGGCTTCGGGCGGGTAGTTGCCGAGGATGGCACACTCAATCTCCCGGCCACTGATAAATTCCTCTATTATTATTTCCTGGTCGTAACGAAACGCCTCGTCAACTGCTTTTTTGAACTGGCTGTTGCGACTCACCTTGGTAATGCCTACCGATGAACCCAGGCTGGCCGACTTTACCATAAAGGGCAGGCCAAGTTTTTTTTGTATAGCCTCAAAGCGGATTTTTTTTCGTTCATGAAACCGGAATGAAATAAATTTTCCGACTGGCAGACCAGCTTCCTTTAACATTTTCTTGGCGACTACCTTGTTCATGGAGAGCGATGAGCCTAACACTCCGGTGCCAACGAGCGGAATGTCGAGTGCGGTAAGCATACCCTGAATACTGCCATCTTCGCCATCGGTGCCATGCAAAGCCGGAAAAACAACATCTACTTTAAACCGGTCGCCACTGGAGAGCAGCATGAACCCTGCATTTTTCGGATCGAGAATAAGGCCCAGCGCTTTTCCCTGCTCCATGTCTTTGCTTACCGATTGCATAAGAAACCACTGGCCCTGGGTGCTGATGCCGATGGGCACAGGCTCGAAGAGGTTTTTATCAATGAACTCAAAAATGTTTTTAGCGGAATTAACAGAAACTGCGTGCTCAACCGATCGCCCCCCAAACAGGATGGCTACTTTCTTTTTTACCGACATGCAGAAAAAAATTATCGTCAAAGATAAGGATTTCTGCTTCATCCGAAGTGCGGTTTAAGGCGACATACTGAACTTGGTAGCGTATGTTTTTTTGCCAATCTGAATGCGGAGGATATAAATTCCTGCGGCCGCATGGCCAATATCAATCGGGAAAGTCTGGTTGAGAATATCCGGGGCTGTGGTGCTGATAAATGATCTGCCCATAATATCCATCACATCAATACGCACGGTGCTCCGCTCATTGAGGTTAAAGGTTACGGATGCCTGGAAATCGTTATGCCAGTACACCGAATACAGGTCATCGCCTATATCAACAGGTTGGGGATTATCCGACACAAAAAATTCAAGGTTATCGAGGTAAATATTGTTACCATTTCTGTTTGTGAATACGAATGCCAGCCGGATGTCGTCCTGGCCAGCATAGGCCGACAGGTTAATATATTTCCGTAACTGCCAGTCGCTGACAACAATAGGTTGCCAGAATTCCGTGGAGATGCTGTTGGCCAGTTGTACTCCGCTTTTATCAAATGGTGTGGGAGAGAGGTTTTGATAAGTGTTGCCGCAATCCTGCGATACGAGGATGCGAAGGCGGTCGTTTTGGCTGCCGTTCCAGGCATACGACAGGTCAAAGAACAGGCTGGCGGCTGTTGTATTGCTAAAATCAAGGACGGGTGTTGCCAGCCACGATTCGTTGGGACCATCGGGCGCATCGAAAGCACGGAACGATGCCGATTGGTCGAAGTTGGTTGGGTTTAGTGTCCATAACGTTCCATCGGTAGGATTAATTACCGGCCAGGTTAGCTCGCTAAAGTTTTCACGTAAAGGTATCCGGTCACGTGTGTTATCAACCAGGATGGTCGTGCTTAGTGTGCTGTTGTCGGGTCGTCCGTCAGGACTTCCGTTCACCTCATCTATTGAAGCAGTTAACGTATTCAGACCTGAGGTAAGCAGGGCCGAGCCCAACGTTAAGTCGGTTGTGGCATTTGGGCTAATGTTTAGTCCGGTGAAATTAGTGGTGAGCGGTGTACTGCCGTTAATGGAGTAACTCATTTTAAGTGACGCGATGAGATTGCAACTGTAGTTACGCACTTTAAGGGTGAGTTGTGTGTTTGCGCCACAGGTAACAGGCCCTGGAGAAATTTTTTCTGTGATGGCCGCATCAAGCACTCCGCAATCGGGTGGTAATAAGCCTGGTGAGTTAAGCAGGCTGTTTCTGCGTGGCACGGCAGGGTCGTCAAGAATTAATTCCATGCGGGCCACTTGTCCCTGTGTAAAAAGGTTCATGCAGGCATCATCGGTGTAGTCGAGGTAATTTTGAAACATTTTGATAATGGAGGTGCCACAAACGGTTGATGAAGGATGCGATGGGCAACCGGTTGTTTCCTGTCGTTGTAGCGGGGTGTCATCCACGTAATCCGTGCCACACAGGTTGTCGCCCCAGATGTGACGTAAGCCGAAGAAGTGACCCAGTTCGTGCGTAAGGGTGCGGCCTTTGTTAAAATTCGGGTCGAGGTCAAAACTTCCGTAGTCATCTGATCCGAAAGCCTGGTAATCAACCACCACGCCATCGGTTTCGGCAAGGCCATCCTGATAGTCTTCCAGCCCGGGAAGGGTGGACACGGGAAACTGCGCATACCCGATAAACCCGCCAGAGAAATTTAATACCCAGATGTTGAGGTAATCTTCGGCCGGCCAGTGGCTCAGGGCTTTAAAGGTTGTTTCCTCCGCAAGCGACCAGGCTGACTGCCCCCCGTTTAACCGTACAATTCCCGTGGTGGGCAATCCGTTTGGATCGCGCTGTGCCAGTACAAACTCAATATCCATGCTGCCCGCAACCGGTGCAAACAAAGGTGGCGTGTTGCCGGCATCGGTATTCAGACGCTGAAAGTCTTTATTGATTACATCAATCTGTGACAGGATTTGCTCATCCGAAATATTCCTTCCGGTTCCGATAGGTTCACCGTTATGAATAACATGAACCACTACGGGAATCTGGTACGGCCCGGCCTGCTGGCGGGCGCCCTGTTGTTGCTGTAACTGTAAACTTTTCTTGCGTGCAAGCCATTGTTCAAACTGAACATCAGTCTGCTTTAACTTTCCTTCGTTGCGCAGCCACTGCATGTATTCAACTGTGCCGCAGCGTTGCTGCGCCCAAAGCGGGCTTACCAGAAAAATTAAAGAGATACAGATGGAAAAGATTCTTACCACGCGCTCAGGTTACTACGTCTGGATAAGCCAAAGATAAGTAGAGTAACCCGAATGGTGTTTAATTCACCGTAAGGTTAATTACCTCAATGCCCTTTATTTCCGGTACAGCCTTTTTGATGGCATCTTCCACACCGGCCTTAAACGTCATGGTAGACATGGGGCAGGTGCCGCAGGCGCCTACAAACTCCAATTTAACAATGTTGTCATCGGTAATCTGGGTTATTTTAACATTACCGCCATCTGCCTCCAGGTACGGCCGTATGGAATCGAGCGATGCTTCGATGCGTTGGGTAAGATTGGAAATTCGCTTGCTCATGCGGTTTTCAGTTCAACCCGTTTGGTTTGTTCAAATGTAGCATTTCGGATGGCAATTTGCCGTGCCAGCGTTTCTGCAAGGGTTCGGAATGCCTTTGCTGTTTCACCTTCTTTCATAACGGCAGGCAGGCCGGTGTCTCCGCTTTCGCGGATACCCTGCACCAAGGGTATCTGCCCAAGCAGTGAAACGTTGTGCTTTTCGGATAAGTTCTTTCCTCCCTCTTTTCCAAAAATAAAATACCGGTTTTGAGGAAGTTCTTCCGGGGTAAACCAGGCCATATTCTCTACGATGCCGAGTACCGGAACATTGATCTGCGGTTGCCGGAACATCGCCACGGCTTTTTGCGCATCGGCAAGCGCAACTTTTTGCGGAGTAGTAACGATAACAGCTCCGGTAACCGGAACGGTTTGTACAAGGGTAAGGTGAATATCGCTGGTGCCCGGAGGCAGGTCAATCAACAGGTAATCGAGTTCGCCCCATAAGGTTTCGCTGAAAAATTGCTTGAGGGCCGAACTGGCCATGGGTCCTCGCCACACCACCGCACTGTCGGGCGGTACCAGGAAACCGATGGACATCAGTTTTACACCATATTGCTCGAGGGGAACAATCATATTCTTTCCGTTAACTACCTCCACACCGGGTTGCTCAAATTCACAATTAAACATCGTGGGGATAGAGGGCCCGAAAATGTCGGCATCAATTAATCCAACGCGTGCCCCGCTTTGTGCAAGGGCTACGGCCAGGTTAGTGGTTACGGTTGATTTGCCCACGCCACCTTTTCCGGAGGCGATGGCCACAATATTTTTAACCTGCGGCAGCAGCGGTTCCTGATTGCGTGAGGTGGTAACCGATGAAGTAATGGAGATTTCTACGGGGAGGGAACCGGCAACCGGGGTAACGGCCTGCAGGCAGTCCTGCCTGATTTTTTCTTTCAGCGGACAAGCAGGGGTGGTTAGGACCACCGTAAATGAAATACCCGCCTCGGTAACGTCAACATCGCGGATCATGCCCAGGTTTACCAGGTCGCGCTTTAAATCGGGGTCTTCAACCGTGCTCAGGGCCTTGAGTATGTCGTCTGTGGTGATTGCCATGGGTTAAATTAGTCAGCAATTTAGGGCACATTCTACCTTAAAACAAAGATTACCGGGCGGGGTTTCAGGGGCGGTGTGGAAAAAGTATCTTTGAGGTTCATGATTGCGCGAAGCACCATCGAGGAAGTTAAAAACCGCCTGGACATTTATGATGTGGTTAGCGATTTTGTGTCACTGAAGCGCTCGGGTCAGAATTACAAGGCGCTGAGTCCGTTTACCAATGAAAAAACCCCTTCCTTTTATGTAGTTCCTTCAAAAGGTATTTTCAAAGATTTCAGCAGTGGCAAAGGGGGCGATGCCATCACCTTCGTTATGGAACACGAGGGACTTGGTTATATGGAGGCCATCCGCTACCTGGCCAAAAAGTACGGTGTTGAAATCAAAGAAGAAGCCAGGACAGCAGAAGATCAGACCGTTCAAAGCGAGCGCGACAGCCTGTACATTGTGATGAACTTTGCACGGGATTACTTTAAAAACCTGCTCAATGAAACTGAAGAAGGGCAAAGCATCGGGCTCAGCTATTTCCGCGAACGCGGGTTCAATGACCGCACCATCGAAAAGTTTGACTTGGGCTACAGCCTTAACGAGTGGAATCATTTTGAGAAGCATGCCATAAGCAAGGGGTTCAGCCCTGAGGTATTGCAAAAATCCGGACTGGTCATCTTAACTGAAGAAGGCAGGCGATACGATCGCTTCAGGGGCAGGGTAATGTTTCCCGTGCATAACCTGGCGGGTAAAGTCATTGCCTTCGGTGCAAGGATACTGTCTAAAGATAAAGACCAGCCTAAATACATTAACTCCCCTGAAACGGAGATCTACCACAAGAGCGATGTGCTGTATGGAATATACCAGGCGAAGAACGAAATCCGTAAGCACGACTTCTGCTACCTGGTGGAAGGATACACCGATGTCATTTCCCTGCACCAGGCGGGTATTGAAAATGTGGTAGCCTCTTCAGGCACGGCACTTACCGAAGAACAAATCCGGCTATTGCGCAGGTTTACCGATAACGTAACCGTTTTGTTTGATGGCGATGTGGCCGGCATTAAAGCCGCACTGCGCGGCATTGACTTAATTCTGAAAAGCGGTTTGAACGTACGGGTGGTGTTGCTGCCCGAAGGCGAAGACCCCGACAGTTACTCGCGTAAAATGGGAAGCACAGACTTTCAGCACTACCTGAAAGCAAATACCCGTGACTTTATTTCTTTTAAAATTGACCTGTACTCAGCCGGCCAGGCTAACGACCCCATAAAAAAGGCCGAAGCCATCCGCGAGATCGTTACCAGCATTGCACTCATTCCTGATCCGATTAAACGGTCAGTGTATATAAAAGAGACCAGCGACCTGCTGAATATCCAGGAATCGGTGCTCCTTACCGAGTTAAATAAAATTCTTATCCGGGAGCGTAAGAACCGCGAGCAGGAACGCTGGCGTCAGGAACAGTCGGAGCCCCTACCGGTTATCCCCGATGACCAACCGCTTTCAAAAGCCGATCCGCAAGCCATTGTTCAGTTGCAAGAGGGAGAAACCGTGCGCTTGCTGGTGAATTATGCCGAAAAGCAATATGAAGACGAAGAAGGTCAGCATATTGTAAAGGATGCGTTGCTCCATGAAGTTGAGGATGTGGAGTTTTCGCACCCGGCTTACAGGGAAATTGTGAACCTCTACAAACAAGCAGCTACAACCGATGACTCCATTGATAGTTTCTATCTGATGAGCAACGGTTCGGAAGATGTGAGAAAACTTGTGCCCGATTTGCTGACCACTAAATATACCATCAGCACCAATTGGCGCGATAAACATCATATTATTATTCCGCACGAACGCGAACAAATCGGAACGGTTATTTTGAATAACGTGAGGCGGCTTAAATTCTGGCTGCTGCAGAAGGAGATTGAAGATAACCTGGCCAGGTGGAAGAAAGCAGAAAAAGAAAATGGCGGTAACGTGAAAGAAATTGAACGGTTTATGCTGATTCACGATCAGTATAAACTGGCGCAGCGAGGACTTGCCGATGATTTGGGAATTATTGTACAGCGGTAGGAACACAGGGGTTGGTAATTTTGTTGTAGCTTGCAAACCGTTAACACGTAACACCAATGAATACTGGTAACGAAATAAAATTACATACCATCGAAGAAGCAATTGAGGAGATTAAAAACGGCAAGGTGATTATTGTGGTGGATGATGAAGATCGGGAAAACGAAGGCGATTTTATCTGTGCCGCAGAATGCATCACCCCCGAAATTGTTAACTTCATGGCCACCCATGGCCGGGGCCTCATCTGTGCTTCGCTGATTGAAGACCGGTGCGATGAGCTGAACCTCAATCTAATGGTAGGCCAGAATACCGCAGCATTCGAAACACCCTTCACCGTATCGGTTGACTTGATTGGGCACGGGTGTACTACCGGCATCTCTGCCCACGATCGCTTTAAAACAATTCGTGCACTGGTCGATCCGGAAACTAAACCTGAAGACCTGGGCAGACCCGGCCATATTTTTCCGCTCCGCGCAAAACGCGGGGGCGTGCTGCGCAGGGCCGGGCACACCGAAGCGGCCATTGACTTTGCCCGGCTTGCCGGTTTTAAACCCGCAGGCGTGCTGGTAGAAATTTTGAAAGAAGACGGTACCATGGCACGGCTGCCCGATTTAAAACAGGTGGCCGAGCGGTTTAATCTCAAACTCGTTTCGATTAAAGACCTTATTGAATATCGTGTCAAAACCGAATCACTCATCGAGCGAGAAGTGGAAGTAGATATGCCCACGGAATACGGCCATTTCAGGCTGGTGGCCTACAAGCAAACCAGCACACAGGAAACCCACCTTGCCCTGGTTAAAGGAACCTGGAGCAGCAATGAACCGGTACTGGTGCGTGTACACTCATCATGCGTTACGGGTGATATTTTTGGTTCATGCCGCTGCGACTGCGGTTCACAACTCCATGCTTCCATGCAAATGGTTGAACGTGAAGGAAAGGGCGTTGTATTATACATGAAACAAGAAGGCCGCGGTATTGGCCTGCTCAATAAACTAAAGGCATACAAACTGCAAGAGAACGGCCTGGACACGGTTGAGGCAAACCTCCAGCTTGGATTTGATATGGATGAACGTGATTATGGGGTAGGGGCACAGATTCTGCGCGACCTGGGCATAACCAAAATCAAATTGCTTACCAACAATCCGAAAAAGCGTGTGGGACTTATGGGTTACGGTTTAGAGATTGTAGAAAATATACCGATAGAAATAGCCCCTAATCCCCATAACGAGAAGTACCTGAAAACGAAACGCGACAGGCTTGGCCATACCATATTGAAAGATTGATGATCAGAACGATTGGCGCATTATTGTTCGTGGTGCTCAGTAACCAGGCGCAGGCACAGGAGTGGCCTTTTGAACTGTGGCACGATGGCAAAATCATCCTCACCACGGGCGATACGCTGCGGGGCGTGGTGAAATACGATTTGCAGCAGGATTTGGTGCAGTTTGGGTATAAAAACGAAAATCGGGTTGAAGCTTTTGGTCCGCGAAAAATTCTGATGTTCGAAATATTTGACGCAACCATCCGGCAATACAGGACCTTCTTTTCACTTCCTTATTCTCCGAATACCTCTTATGGTACGCTTACTTTTTTTGAGTTACTGGCCGAGGGTAAACTAACCCTACTGTGCCGCGAGGCGCTGGAATACCGCACCTACAGTTCGCCTTACTACTACGGCTCTTATTCACGATTGGAGTTGGTTTACCGGTATTTCTTTATGGACGAAAAAGGAAGAATTTCTGAATTTACCGGAAAGCGTCCTGAGTTAATGAACCGGATGGGCAGGCAGGCCGAGGAGGTGGATAAGTACATCCGGGCAAACCGGCTGCGGATGGAGCGAAAAGAAGATTTTGTTAAAATCATATCCTATTATAACTCACTTTTCAATGGTTAACGCTTTCTTTCTGAACCTTTCACTTGCAACTTAACCTCATTCTTTGACTTCGATGAAACAACCCTTAATCCTTGTATCGAACGATGATGGAATTACTTCCAAAGGTATTCGTACACTGGTTACCGTAATGAAAAAACTTGGCAACGTGCTGGTGGTTGCTCCCGACAGCCCTCAGTCGGGTATGGGCCATGCCATTACGGTAGGTGAAACCCTTCGCCTCGAAGAAAATTTTATTTTTGACGGAGTTAAAGCCTATGAATGTTCGGGTACTCCGGCCGACTGCGTTAAGATAGCCCGTCATTACGTGTTAAAAGATAACCTGCAACCCGATGTGGTGGTTAGTGGTGTTAATCACGGCAGTAACACCTCCATCAGCGTGTTGTATTCCGGAACGATGTCGGCTGCTATCGAAGCAGCTATCGAAGGTACTCCGGCTATCGGCTTTTCGTTATGCGATTATTCGCACGATGCTGATTTTTCACATACCGAAGAACCCATCCTCCGCATAACCGAGCAAGTACTTAAGCAAGGCCTGCCTAAAGGCGTTGCGCTTAATGTAAACTTTCCTCCTAAGCGCAATGAAAACCTGAAAGGTATCCGCATTTGCCGGCAGGCCAACGCCAAGTGGGTAGAAAACTTTGACGAACGATACGATCCCAATGGAAGACGCTATTTCTGGATGGCCGGTAATTTCGTAAATTTTGATAAGGGCGAGGATAATGATGAATGGGCAATTGCCAACAATTATGTTTCGGTAGTACCCTGCCAGTTCGATTTAACTGCGCATACGGCAATACCAATTCTCAACGAGGAGTGGGACATTTTGAGGTAACGATGCAGCTTATTATCACCCTGTGGTTGCTTAGTGTAGTTTCTCTTGCTCAAACAGATTGTGAACTCAGGCGCTCGGAAAACAATATTTTTGTTTATTCCTGTAAAATGAATAGTTCCCGGTTAAAAGCCATCCGGGCAAATTTCTCCTTACCAACAACTCCCTCGGTCCTTGCCGGCCACCTGATGAATGTTGGCGCCTATACCGAGTGGCAGTACAATGTTATTAAAACCGAGGTACTGGAAGTAATCAGTGAACTGGAGGTAATCTACAGGGCTGAGGTAAAGGCTCCCTGGCCGGTATCAAACCGCGATTTGGTGGTCCGGCTAAAGATTGAACAAGACCCCGTAACCAAGGTGATGACCTTTACGATCATCAGCATACCGGATTATATCCCCGAGTACAAAGGCATTGTGCGTGTGCCGAAATCAGAAGGAAAATGGGTGATTACCCCAAAAGTTGACAGGCTGGCGATTGATTACAGTTTTGTGGTTGACCCCGGGGGGTCAATACCTTCGTGGCTGCTCAACCTCTCGATAGCCGAAGGTCCTCACCGCACGTTTTCGAATCTTACCAACCGGATAAAATCAGGGGTTAAGGTTAGCCCGCTGGAGCGGATAAGGGATTGAATTAGAGGTTCTATTTTGTCGGGGGTCAATTTTTCAAATTTTCCTTCACCAAACCGAAAAAAATTCGCGCTTCGCGCGATTTGTCCTTGTGTCAGCAAGGGGGGGGGGCGGTTGGTCGCGCGTGGGACGGATTTTATTTAAAAATCAAAAGTCCAGGGATACAAAGCTCACAACTTTTCCGCGTGTCCGCGTACACAGAATAAGAGTGGGACAATCGGGCAGCCGTGTACAACATTATTGGTCCTATATTTTCTGTTTTCGTTTAATAGCAAAGCGTATTTGGATTATTGCTCCTATTAATGCTCCAAGAGTTAGAGATGGCTCTACATGAACAAAACCGTCTGGTAAAAAAGGCAAGTATTCCTGTAGAAAGGTCTTTGAGTATGACGCTGTCGGGTCAGCTTGAAGTCTAATGTTTTTTTCCCACTCTGTTAAAACGCAACCTCCGGTAAATACCAATGAAATAATCTGTCCAAAACAGCAAGCTATGAATGCCCAAGCAAAAAAGTCTTTCTTGTGAAATTTGGCAAACCTTCCTGTAAATAAGGCAACGCAACCCGCCACCGTAATTCCAACTACAATGGCATGTAGAACTAAAAGTCCGTTTGCTATCAATATGTCCTGTTTCATACTAAATATATTTCTCGTGATATGTCTTGTCTTTTAGTATTACCGCTAACGGCTACGTATTGGCGATGGTGGGGATTTTCAGCACTAAACTTCATTAGATGCACAAAGCTTGATTTAACCACTGAACCGCCACTTTTGGGTAGGTGCTGTTAGGCGTTCGTTATTTATTTCGTTTGTCATTCTGTTAAATAATTGTTCTACTTCTGTCCAGTTAGTTTTGTCGGTTGGCTCTTGGTCAAGTAGCCGAAGAGTAGAGAAGAACTCATCTTTTCTTTCTTTGTGTTCTTTAACTAATCTTTGCTTGTCTATTTTAATATTATCCCATTCTTTTGCAACAGCTAATTCAACTTGTTTGTCCATTGCTGAAAAGAATGATTGACCAAAAACTTCTATTTTTTTTACAAAGTCGGAATAGTCCATTTCAAAACTACCGTCCTTCGCTGTCCACAAACTGATTCCATTTTCCAACAAATGTTGTGTGTCCCAAACAATTCTCACCTTGTTGTTTCTTCTAAAAAACGACAAATGTGGTCCGCCAATTAAGTGTCTAGAGTCAAGGGTTCTTTGGTAAG
>CAYNIH010000046.1:0-13495 GCA_964397115.1 uncultured Roseivirgaceae bacterium
CGAACCAGGTTGCGCAGGGCAATTTTGAGGTAATTGAAGAGCATAATTGTAATACAAGCCTCCCTGTTATCTAATTTGGTGCCACATCGAAAAAGTAAGTGAAATAAGGACCTAAGGCAGATTTTTTACGGAGCCGCGGCCGATGATGAACAGCATCGTCCGCTATCGGGCAATCAGCGTTCGTCTTCCCTATCGCGTTTGATTTTGATTTTTGCCGGTGGCCCTACCTGAATGGGCGCTTTTTCAATTTCAAGGTTGGCGGCTTCAATTCCGTAATGCTCCTCAGTTGAAAGGCTGAATTTTTTAAGGATGCGGTAACCCTGGATGATGAGCCGGTCGAAGTTTGATATCTCGCTGTCGGGAGAGGCCCACGACTGAATAATGATAAATTTAAAATCGGCTGTCTGGCTGTATTTGTGCAGCGAAGGGTAGGGGCTGATCAGGTCAATTTCACCGGAGTCGGCCATTTCATGCAGGATCTTATTGAAAATAAGATTGATCCGGTGGTCGGCCTTAAAGCCCAGTTTAATGCGAACGAAGAAACATTTTTTAGGGATGATGGTATCAACCGAATACTTGCTGGTAAACGGACTGTCCACGGTATCAACGTGAAGGAACCAATACACATCGGCCCGCTTGGGCCGCTTGCGGAAAATGGAATAGATAATGTTGGAGTCGATGTACCGCTTGCTGTCGGCCACGGCCAGAAACACCAGGTTGGTAGCTTCTTTTGGTACGGTTTCATCGGCCTGCAAATCTTTAATCATTTCCACATAGTGCTTCAGGTCAACGAACTCGGTGTGGCGGGTACGGAGTTTGCGCGCCCGCAACTGCACAAAAAGAATGAGGAACAGGATGCCGGCCATCATAAACGAGAACCAGCCACCGTGCGAAAATTTATCCAGGTTAGAAACCAGGAACATCCCTTCCAGCGAGAAAAACAGGAAGCCAAGCGCCACCGATCGGAGGGTTGATTTTTTGGAAAGTGAAAAATAATACACCAACAGCGAACTGGTCATCAGCATATCAATGGTAATGGCCAGGCCATAGGCGCCCTCCATGGCCGATGATTCGCGGAAGATCAATACCACCAGGATGCAGCCCAGCATCAATATCCAGTTAATGGAAGGTATATAAATCTGCCCTTTGGTCTGGCTCGGGTAGCGTACGCGGGTCATGGGCCAGAGTTTTAATTTCATGGCTTCATTCACCAACGTAAACGTTCCCGAGATTAACGCCTGGCTCGCAATAATGGCTGCCAACGTGGCGATGATGATGCCCAGGGGTAAAAACCATTGCGGCATGATGGCGTAAAAAGGGATTTGTTCATTCAATACGTCACCTTCTTGGCTTAGCAGCCACGCAGCCTGTCCGAAGTAGTTAAGCAACAAGGTGGTTTTTACAAAAACCCATCCCACCCTTATGTTGCCTTTACCCACATGACCTAAATCGGAGTAAAGCGCTTCGGCTCCGGTGGTACATAAAAATACTGCGCCCAGTATCCAGAACCCCCCCGGGTAATTGGTGAGCAGGTTAATGGCATACCAGGGGTTGATGGCTTCGAGTACTACGGGGTTTTCAATCAGTTGCAGGGTGCCCATGGTACCGATGGTAACAAACCACACAAACATGATGGGCCCAAAGGTTGAGCCAACAATGCCGGTGCCTACTTGCTGGAATAAAAACAAGCCGATTAAAATGGCAATAACAATTTGAACCGTTGGGATTTCGGGATTATAAATCCGTAATCCCTCAATAGCCGATGATACGCTGATGGCCGGTGTGATGAAGCCATCGGAAATCAGCGTGGCGCAGCCGATGATGGCCGGGTAAACTACCCAACCTGCCTTGTACCTGCGAACCAGGGCATATAAGGCAAAAATTCCACCTTCGCCTTTGTTATCGGCATTCAGGGCAAGGTAGATGTACTTAATGGTGGTAATGAGCGTGAGCGTCCAAAACACACAGGACAGTCCGCCATAAATAAGTTCTTTGGTTATGGTATGCTCGCCTACAATGGCTTTAAACACGTAGAGGGGTGATGTACCGATATCGCCATAAATGATCCCGAGCGAAATCAAAACCCCTGCCGATGAAAGCGGGATGCTGTACTTACTGCTTGCTTCTGAGGCAGTCATGACTGGTTAAAGGTAAAAAAAGCTGTATATTTTCAACTAACACCTTCTTTATTTCTGCTGATGATCAGCCGGTTACTTTTATCGTACGAGAAGTAACTCCACAACCACGAGAACAAAACAAACAATTTGTTCTTAAACCCGATGATGTACAGCAGGTGCACCAGCATCCATACATACCAGGCAAAGAAACCCTGAAACCTGAACCGTAGCAGATCCACCACGGCACGATGGCGGCCGATGGTCGCCATCGTGCCTTTGTCGAAGTACCGGAAGGGTATCATGGGTTTGTTATGGATGAGGCGCTTGAGGTTACGGGCCAGCAGCCTGCCCTGCTGAATGGCGGGTGGGGCCATCATCGGGTGGCCGGCAGGTGCGGTGCTGTCGCCCTCCATCAATGCTGCATCGCCAATGGCGAAAATATTTTCGTAGCCGATAACTTTATTAAAGGCATCCACCCGTATTCGTCCTGATTTTGCAATGCACTCGGGTTTTAGTCCGGCAATAGGTTTTGCTTTTACTCCTGCTGCCCACACCAGGGTGCGGCTGATTAACTTCTCTCCGGTATTGAATAACACCTCATAGCCGTCATACGATTTCACCGTGCAGTTCAGGTGTACTTTCACACCCATTTCCTGGAGGTATTCAAGCGCTTTTTCTGACGCCTGTTTTGACATGCCGTTGAGCAGCCGCGGCCCGGCCTCAACCAGGTGAATGTCCATGTGGCTCAGTTCCAGTTCGGGGTAATCTTTTGGAAATACATGCCGTTTTAACTCCGACAGTGCACCGGCCAGTTCAACCCCAGTTGGCCCTCCGCCAACTATCACAAAGTCCATCAGGCTGTTCATCATTTCCGGCTCATCGGTGAGCAGGGCTGTTTCAAAGTTGCGGATGATGGTGTTGCGCAATTTAATAGCGTCCACGATGGTCTTCATCGGTATAGCGTGCTGCTCCACATCGGCCATGCCGTAATAATTGGTGATGGCTCCGTGGGCAAGTACAAGGTAATCGTACTTTACTCCACCAATGGATGTTTCAATGTAGTTTTCTTCCGGCTTAATGCTGATTACTTCTCCCATCCTGAAAAAGAAGTCAGGCTGGTTGGCAAATCGCTTGCGGAACGGAAAAACAATGGAACTGGTTTCGAGCCCCGATGTGGCCACCTGGTAAAGGAGGGGCTGAAAGGTGTGGTGGTTGTACCGGTCGAACAGCACCACCTGTGCCTTAGCCTTTTTAAGGCCTTTGGCCACCTGCAGGCCGGCAAAGCCACCGCCTATGATGATAATACGGGGTTTGCCCAGGTCGGCTATGCGGGTTCGGGTAGTAATAAGTTTGGCCATTAATGCCCTAAAGCGGTCGCAAAGTTAAACTCCTTGCCGGTAATGCAAAGGCAATTCTTGCCATTAAAAAATAACGCGCAGGTGCCCGCTGTGTTCAAAATCAGCCTTATTTTTGATCCGTTGTTTTTTTTAAAACTTAAAAAGTATGCAAAAGACATTAGCGGCTCTTTTTATTGGCTTATCTGTTGCGGGATGCGGCACCAAAGAAAAGGTAGCGCTCCAAGCTCAGGTAGATTCGTTGCGGGTTGAACTGGAGGCCTCCCAACGAATGACAAATACGTTAATGGAGGTGGGTTCACTCATGGACTCCATCGATGCCAACCGCCAACTGCTCCGGATTAACATGGTGGAGGGCACCACGTATGATGACTACACCGCCCGCATGCGGGACATTAATAACTATGTAAAGGAAACAGAGAAAAAAATTGATGATCTGGAAAAGGCCCTCCGTAAGGCCCAGGGTAACGCATCGGCTTATGCCCGTCAAATAAAGAAACTGAAAGAAGACCTGCAGGCAAAAACCAATGAAATTGTAATGCTGCAGGAGCAGGTTGAAAAATACCGCAACGAAAACAAAAACCTGATTAGTCTGGCTGAAATGCAATCGGCCGAGCTCAGCGATAAAGAAGCTAAGATTATCGCCAAAGAGGCTGAATTAGCACTGATTGAAGCCCGCATCCAGGAACTGATGATTCAATCGAAGGTAAGTGAAGCCGATGCGTTGTATGCACGGGCACAGGCGGTGGAAGAAGCCGCCAACCGCACTAAGCTGGCTCCTAAGAAGAAAAAGGAAACATTAAAAGAAGCACTGGAGCTTTACAAAAAAGCGTTCTCATTAGGTAATAAAGAGGCGGAAGCCAGGATTCGAGAACTGGAAAAGAAATTGTAACCCTTACACCAATCCTTCTTCCATACCAATAAGGAATACGGTGTATACGATGTAGCCGAGCAGCAACAGTAAGGCTTCCCAGCGGTCGAGTTTGCGGGTATTGAGCGTAAACATAAAAATCATAAGCACCACTGTACCCACACCCAACACCTGTAAATCGAAGTTCATGGCCACGTTGTAGGTAATAGGGTTTATTGCTCCGGTAACGCCCAGTATAAAGAAGATGTTGAATATGTTTGAGCCTACTACATTGCCGATGGCGATGTCGGTATTTTTCCGATAGGCGGCTACTGCCGATGTTGCCAACTCAGGCAAGGAGGTACCGGCTGCCAGAATCGTTAATCCAATTAATTTTTGGCTAAGACCGAAATACTCGGCCAACTTTACCGCATTGTCGACCACCAGGTTGCCCCCGCCTACTAACATTGCCAGGCCAAGCACCGAAAGTCCTATTGAAACCGGAGTGCTATACAATTTTATGGGTATTTCTTCAGCGTACTCCGGGGTATTCTTCATCGTGCGGTAGATGTAGGCTATAAACAACCCAAAGAATATCAACAGAATTAAACTGTCGATACGTGAAAGCTGGTTGGCCGGTTCTTCCCTTAGCAGGGTGTCATTTACCAGAACAAACAAAATACCTGCAGCCATCAGCGAGATAGGCACTTCAAATTTTACGGTGTTTCGTTGAACCACCAGAGGGTAGATTAACCCGGATACTCCAAGATTAAACAACAGGTTAAAATTATTGCTTCCGATAACATTGCCGAATGAGGCATCGTTGTTGCCGTCAAGCGCAGAAAGTAGACTTACCAATAACTCGGGAGAAGAGGTGCCAAACGAAACCACCGTAAGGCCGATGGCCAAGTTTGAGATTCCAAATTTTTTAGCTGCCGATGAGGCACCACTTACCAGAAAATCGGCTCCTTTAATGAGCAGAGCAAAGCCAGCAAGCAGAAGTACAATGGCAAGTAACAGCATGGATTTGGGTTGTTTTAAACTTAAAGGTATTGTATTTTTTTATTCATAGTGAAGAGGTCTGCTTAATTTCTGTCAATGAAGTAACCCTTACAGGTAATCTGAAGTGTTTAATCCTTCTTAACTTTTAATAAGTTTAGGCTTTTTTCCTTACCCTGCATTAACGTGATTAAAACCATTTTTTAATTTTGAAGTAGGTAAGCATGACCATAACGAGCAAAAGCATCACCCCCCAAATTAACCCGTAACCGTAATGCCAACGCAATTCAGGCATGTAATCGAAGTTCATGCCATATACTCCTACAATAAAGGTTAACGGAATAAATATGGTAGAGATAATGGTTAGCACTTTAATCACCTGGTTGAGTTGGGTGTTTTGCGTATTGATGTGCAGGTCCATTAAGCCGGAAGTGAGGTCTGTGTAAGTATCAACAGAATCGGTAAGGTGGATGACGTGGTCGTAAACATCGTTAAAGTACCTCAAATTTCCTTCTTCAATAAAGGCGCTTTCGTCTTTCAGTACTTTTGAAAGCGCATCGCGTAACGGGTAAACGGCTTTACGGAGATAGATGAGTTCTTTTTTGATGCGCTGGATGCGCTGAAAAACATATTTTTCGCGCATGGGCTGGGAAAAACTGTCTTCAATAATTTCAATCCGTTCGCCTATCGAATCAAGTACACTGTAATAGTTGTCGATAATGATGTCAATAAGGCGGTACAAGAGGTAGTCGGCTCCTTTCTTTCGTACGCGGCCCTGGTCCAGGCGAATGCGTTCGCGGAAATGATTGAATAAATCCCCTTCTTTTTCCTGAAAGGATAACAAGTAGTTGTGTCCCAACACAAAGCTTATCTGTTCGTATTCAATGGTACCTTGTTTAATGCGGTACAGCATCTTCAGCGTAAAGAACAGGTAATCATCATACTCTTCGGCTTTTGGCCGCTGGTCATCCAAAATATCTTCAATAAGCAGGGCATGGAGGTTGTAATACTCCTGGATGACTTTAATGGTTTGCTTATCGTGCAGTCCGTCCAGGTTAATCCAGTTTACCCTCTCGGGGTGTATTTTTTGCACGAGTTCTTCAGCGCTCAGGTTATCAAATTTCTCGTATTCGGTCTTGTTGTAGGCGATCAGTTCAAGAATGACCTTGCTATCGGGGGCAGGCCGGTGTACGGGTCTCTGTTTTTTCATGCACGAGGGTCTGAAAAACGATGAGCCAATATAGGTCACCGGCCTGATTTTACCATACGGCCATCCTCAAATTTTGACTTTGAAACCGGATTGCTCAGTTGTATAATTGTGCCGCATGCCGCTGCGCCTTGACGATATCAAGAAACCCATTGCCCGCGAAATGGAGGAGTTTGAGCCAAAGTTCAGGGCTTCGATGAAAACGCGGGTAATGTTGCTGGATCGCATCATGAATTACATTGTGAAGCGAAAAGGCAAGCAAATGCGACCCATGTTTGTGTTTCTAACGGCCGGTACCTGCGGCAATATCACTGAGTCAACCTACCGGGGTGCTGCCCTTATTGAGTTGTTGCATACGGCCACACTTGTACATGATGACGTAGTGGATGATGCCAGCTACCGGAGAGGTTTTTTTTCGGTAAATGCCCTATGGAAGAATAAAATAGCCGTACTAGTGGGAGATTTTCTGCTTTCGCGCGGACTTATCCTGTCGGTAGAACACAAGGAGTTTGACCTGTTGAGTATTGTTACCGATGCTGTACGCCAGATGAGTGAGGGAGAACTGTTGCAGATGGAAAAGTCGCGCCAGTTGGATATTTCTGAAGAAATATATTTTCAGATTATCCGGCAAAAAACAGCCTCTCTTATCGCTTCCTGCTGCGCAGTGGGAGCCTCTTCGGCAGGAGTGGAAAATGGCCGGGTAGAACGGATGAAATTGTTTGGTGAAAAGATCGGGATGGCCTTTCAAATTAAAGATGACCTGTTCGATTACGGTGAAGATGAGATTGGCAAACCCCTGGGTATTGATATCAGGGAAAAGAAGATGACGCTGCCGCTTATCCACGCCCTGTCAAAGGCCGGTTGGCTGGAGAAACGAAAAATTATTTCCATCATCCGGAACGAAAGCAGCAAGCCGGCCAAAGTAAAAGAGGTAATAGCCTTTGTAAAGCAATCGGGCGGAATTGCCTATGCCATGGAACGGATGAACCAGTTTCACCGCGAGGCACTGGAACTTCTGGAAGATATACCGGATTCTGTTTACAAGGAGTCGTTAAAACAACTTGTTCAGTTTACGATTGACCGGAGTAATTAGGACTGGTTTGACGCTTCACCGCCTTGTTTCTTTTTGGACTCGAATGTGTTTAACAGCAGTCCGCCCATCAAGGATCCATACAGCGCGCTGTTAACGGGTGATGAGGTGATGGCGCAACTTCCACTGTTGCACCCGATGTAGTACCAATAAAGGTATCCGGCTGCTGCACCCAGAATAATACCGATGCTCCATTTTAAGATTGCGGTTCTCATATCACTTGATTATCACAGCAAATTTAGATAAGCGTTCAGTTTACCAGGAGTGACTTTTGTTACACAAGTTGCGGCTTCAGTGCTACCACCATTAGCATTAGCCCATATCATGTTGAAACTAAAAACGGAAAAGCCCCGTACCGTTTGGATTGGGGCTCGCCCATATGGATAACCTAAACCTGTTCAATTTTTACGGCTACACGCGGTTTCGGCCGGCTTCGAGTATGGCATAATCGCGATAGGTTTTGTAATGGTCGGGATCAAGATGATCGGTGGCGGGGCCCGTTTCATCGGGGGCAAAACTGCCGTTGCTTTCCCACCATTTTTTTGCGTCTTCACGCGCCTTGGCTTTATCCACTTCAAACAAACTGATGCACGAATCAGAAATCATCCAGGGCTTTTCTACCGAACTGTATTTTTCAAAAATCAGGCTCCGCATGTGCGTGCCGTCAACCTGGTTTTTGAAATGCGACACGGTGTACGACAGGGTTTCTGGCTCCGTCATTACCAAATCCCAGTATTTTTTTGACGTGACAACCTGTGCGGTCGTAAGCAGGTACCCATAGCCTGTTTCTATCGGCTCCCGGGTTATCGGGCAGCGGGCCTTTATCGCGGGTTTCTTTTTGCCAAGCAGTTTATCAATCAGTGTCATGGGGCAGTGTTTGTTTAGTAGATACTTTGAACTAGCCAAATAGTTGCATATAGGACGCCAAAAAATCAAAAATTGTTACGAAAGGCTGATAGGAGGCTGCAATGCCGATATTTGGTGGTACCTCAGGGGTTAATGGAGGTTAACCCGCAAGGCGGCCGTACAGTAGTGAACACCTGAGTGTTCACTTTTTAGGCCTTCAGCTTTTTGTTGAAGGAGGGTTTTTGCGTTTTTGAAAGTTCTCGTAGTTGGTCAGGAAATCTTCCAGCCGTTCGGCAGGTATTTTTTTGCCGATAATCTTCTTTTTGTCGTCTAGGATGTACAACGTTGGGGTAGTCTGGGCATCGTACAGGTCGTGGTATGACCCTACATACGTGCGGGGACCATTAACGGTAACCCAGTTCATATTCATTTCTTTAATATAATCGCGCATTTTTTTCATGGAAGTATCGGCACTTACGGCAAACACTTCCAAATTGAAACGATCTTTGTTCTTGGAGTAGAACGATACCAGTTTGGGTGTTTCTACTTTGCAGTGTCCGCAGTCGGGGTCGAAAAAGTAGAGGATGGTGTACTTGGTTTTTAAGGCATACAGTGACCGCGGCTGTTGGTTGGCATCCTGCATGATCAGGTTGGGAGCGGTGCGGCCAAGTAAACTTTTCCGCAGGTTATCGGCATAATCTTTCAGGTTCTTCTTCAGTTTATCGTTTGCCCAATAGTTCATTTCGCCTGAGGCAAAGTAGGTGTCGTACAGGTAAACAAAGATCTCATCCAGGCCCATGATCTCGGGATTCTGGTACTTGAGCGTGAGCGTCCACACCATGAACTTATAGGTTTCGGGATTTTTCTTTGCCCGGGCTACCAGGCCGGAGATAGCTTTTTTCAGGGAGTCTGCCTGCGGTGCGTAGAGTTTATCCAGGTACTCATTTACCTTCTGGCTGTAGATGGGCTGAGGCAATCGGATGAGCGCATCATCGCTTAAGTCAAAATAATCAAAAAAATGCTGGCGGTAATAGCGTAGCTGAAAGGTAGAATCAATGGTGCCATCCGGTTTTTTTGGAGGCTCCGGAATTTCCACCCGCCTGGATGTTTTCAGCAGGCGGGCAGTCATCGTGGAGGGATGTTTTTCAATCAGCGAAAGCTGGTAGGCCATTACTTTGTCGTTAACCTTACCGAATCCTTCGCGGGCCGCTGCTTTCCTGGCTTCATCCTTCAGGGTGGTGTCCTGAAGAACTTTAATGAACGGTTCGGCTTCTTTATTCCGTTCCATATTAAAGCGCATGTTGTCGAAGAACAAGGTGTTGTCTTCATCGCCCGTAATAACGGCATGCCGCACATAGTCATCGGCTTTGGTGTCGATGCTGAAATGCTGGTTTTGGCCAATCACCATGTCAAACAGTCGGGTTTTGTTCAGTACCAGAAAATAAACGCCCTGGGGCAAGACCTGTCTGCCGTCAAATACAAACTGCCCCTGGTTGTTTACATGGGCGGTATCGCGAACAAATGTGCTTTCACCATAATAGTAACCCAGGTAAACAGTGGTGTCCTGCAGGCCGAAAATTCTGAACCGCAGGGCGTAGCCGGTTTTCGACTGGGTATAACCCGCCATGGAACTGAAAAACAAAAGCAGAAGGCTGATTAAACGCATGACGCTTACAAATTTTGGGTGAAAATTAGTTATTTAAACTTAGTTGGTGCAATTCGTGTGCCGACTAACCAATTCCTTTATCGGATGGCCTCCGGCACAGTAACCTGAATTTAGTTTCCATTGATTAGTTTAGCGCCCGATGTCACTGGAGATTAACGAACTGACAAAAGTTTACGGAGCCCAAAAGGCGGTAGATGGTATTTCCTTTTCGGTAACCGAAGGGGAGATCGTTGGCTTTTTAGGTCCGAACGGAGCTGGCAAATCTACGACCATGAAAATTGCCACGGGTTTTTTGTCGGCCACCTCGGGCCAGGTTTTGATAAGCGGAATGGATGTAGCCGTCAGGCCGATGGCAGTAAAAAAAATAATCGGTTATCTGCCCGAACATAACCCGCTGTATCCCGATATGTATGTGCATGAGTACCTCATGTTTACTGGCCGTCTGTACGGGTTGAATGGCAAGTTATTAAAAGAACGGGTAGGGCAAATGATTGAGCGGTGCGGGTTAACCCTTGAGCAGAACAAGAAAATAGAGGCTCTCTCGAAAGGATACCGCCAGCGGGTAGGGTTGGCGCAGGCGTTGCTGCACGAACCGGAGGTGCTTATACTGGATGAGCCTACCTCGGGGCTTGATCCCAACCAGTTGGTGGAAATACGCAAACTGATTAAGGAAGTGAGCCGGAATAAAACCGTTCTATTTTCAACGCACATCATGCAGGAGGTGCAGGCCCTGTGTGAACGGGTGCTGGTAATTAATAAAGGCCATCTCGTTGCTGATGACAAGCTGGAAAAACTGGTCGCACAGTCCGGTAATCAACAGGCCATTATTGCCGAATTTGATCGGGATATTGATACAGGTTTGTTAACGGAACTGGAAAATGTAATTCGTGTTGAGTTTCTTGGCGGTGCAGTTTTCAGAATTGTGGCAAAGCAGGGGGCAGACGTTCGCCCGATTATCTTTCAATGGGCAGCTTCCAGAAATATTACCTTGCTAGGCTTGAAGCAGGAAACGGATTCTCTTGAAAGTGTTTTTAATAGTTTAACCACAGCGGGTACTGAAACATGATTTCCCTACTGGTAAAAGAGTTTAATGGTTTTCTTAACTCGCTGATTGCCTACATCGTGATCGGTGTATTCCTCACCAGCATGGGCCTGCTCATGTGGGTGTTTCCTGAAACCTCTGTGCTTGATTATGGTTTTGCCGACATGGATACCCTCTTCTCGCTGGCGCCCTACGTGTTTATTTTTTTGATACCGGCCATAACTATGCGCAGCTTTGCCGAAGAGAAACGTTCGGGCACCCTTGAATTGCTGTTTACCCGGCCGCTTACCAAGTGGGACATTGTGCTGGGTAAATTCCTGGCCAGTTTCCTGTTAGTGTTGTTCGCCCTGCTTCCTACAGGCATGTATTACCTTTCGGTTTACCTGTTGGGTGAGCCGGTGGGCAATGTCGATACTTCCGGCACCATTGGCTCGTATGTCGGGTTGGCACTCCTCGCCAGTGTTTTCTGTGCGGTGGGCATCTTCGCATCCAGCCTCACCACTAACCAAATCGTGTCGTTTATTCTGGCCGCATTTCTCTGCTTTTTGCTTTTCACAGGCTTCAACTCGCTGGCTGCACTTAACCTGTGGTCGGGTAATGTACTGGTCATCAAACAACTCGGTATTTTATACCATTACGAATCGCTTGGCCGGGGAGTTATCGACAGCCGCGATGTGATATATTTTGTAAGTCTTACTGCGTTGATGTTGCTGGCAACTAAAACCATCCTCTCTGCACGAACATGGTAAACCTCGGAAGCAAACGACTTCGTGATATACTGATCCTGGCCAACGGGTTAATGCTTGCTGTATTGGTAAACCTGGCGGCATCCTTTTACTTTTTCCGTATTGACCTGACCGAAGAAAAGCGGTTCTCGGTTAAACCCCAAACCAAAGCGTTGCTGCAGCAACTGGATGATGACGTGTATGTAGAAGTTTATCTTGAGGGCGAGCTCAATGCCAGTTTCCGCAGGCTGCGCAATGCTATCCGTGAATTACTGGAGGAATTCAGGATTTATTCCGGTAACAAGGTACGCTATGTTTTTATTAACCCGCACCAGGCCATCAGCCAAAAAGCACGCAACGAATTTTTTCAGGAACTGGCCCGCAAAGGGGTTGTGCCCACCCGCGTGGTGGAGCGCCAAAATAGCCAGACTTCTGAGAAGTTGATTTTTCCGGGTGCCGTGGTTTCCTATGGCGGATTTGAAACCGGCCTTAACTTGTTAAAGGATGTTTCCGCACGCACAGCCGATGAGCGGATTAATCCTTCGATCGAGGGGCTGGAGTACGAATTTTCAAACGCAATCTTTAAGCTGTCGAACACCAACCGCAAACGCATTGGTTTTGTACGCGGGCATGGCGAACTGGACAGCCTTCAGGTGGCCAGTTTTACAAATGCGTTGCTAGAATTGTACGATGTATTTACCGTTGATTTGTCGAGAAAACCCTCCGTTCCGGTTTATGATGTACTGATTGTGGCCAAACCCACCCGCCCTTTTTCAGAAGCCGATAAATTTAAGCTTGATCAGTTTGTAATGAGGGGAGGCAACGTGTTGTTTCTGCTCGATAAACTGGAGGCAACCATGGACAGTGCCTCGCGCGAAGATTACTTTGCCTTTCCTTATACCACCAACCTTGACGACCTGTTATTTAAATATGGCGTTCGCATCAATAATGATTTGGTGCAAGACCGGAGTGCCGGGCTCTATCCGGTAGTTACCGACCAAACCAATGGTAAGCCACAACTTCAGTTAATGGACTGGCCCTTTTTTCCATTGATAAACCACTATGCCGATCATGTCGTTACCCGCAACCTCGATGCGGTGCTGATGAAATTTTCCAGCAGTATAGATACGGTGAAAGCAAGCCGGGTTAAGAAAACCCCGCTGTTATTCACATCGGATTTTTCGCGCAAGCTGGGGGCACCCGTTCCGGTAAGCATCAATGAACTGCGCAAAAACATCAAGCCCGAAAATTTCAAGGATCAGAAAATCCCGTTGGCCTGTTTACTTGAAGGTCAGTTTACCTCACTCTACAAAAACCGCTTTCTTCCCGAAGGCGTTGACGTTTCAACTTTTCGTGACGAAAGCCTGCCCGCCAAGGTAATGGTGTTTGCCGATGGCGATCTGGCCCGCAACCACATTAACCTGCGTACGGGCAATCCCCAGCAACTGGGAAGCGATCCGTTTACCGGCTATACCTTTGCCAATGAGGAACTATTGTTAAATGCCGTAGCCTACCTGGCAGATGAAAACGGCTTGATAAAAACCCGCAACAAAGAAGTAAAAATCAGGCCGTTAAACAAGGAGAAAGTACGGCTGCAA